>SHUI01000303.1 GCA_009697455.1 Bryobacterales bacterium | reverse complement strand
CTTCTAGACACTCGGCAATTTCCTTCTCCGTAACCGCGCCTTCTTTGATCACCCGCCAGTAAGGCTCGGTAATGTCCACCGTCGTCGATCCCTGACCGGTGCAAACGCCGCCGTCGAGTACGAGTTCCACGCGGCCGTCCATGGTGCCGAACACGTCAATCCCAGTGGCGCACGTCGGACTCCCGGAAATATTCGCGCTGGTTGAAATCAGCGGCTGGTTCAGCGCTTCGATCAACATCGCGGCCACGCGCGATTTCGATTGCCGCAGCGCCAAACGCCCCGTGCCCCCGGTCACCTTGAGCGGCACCTTCGCCGACGCTGGCACAATCAGTGTCAGCGGACCGGGCCAGAAATGGCGCGTGAGCAGATAGAAGCGGCGCGAGAGTTCACCCGCCAGGTCCTCTACCATCAGCGCATCGCGTACGAGCAGCGGGAGGGCGCGGTTCAGTTCGCGTCCCTTGGCGAAGAAAACCCGATTTACCGCCCCGAGGTTGAACGGATCGGCCACCAGGGTGTAAAGCGCGTCTGTTGGAATCGCGACGACCCTGCCTCTCCGCACCGCCGCCGCCGCGCGCTCGATAGCCTCCGGCTGTGGCTGCTCCTGATCGACCTCAACCAGATCCGTCGCCATCATGAACCCTATCGAGGTCCGATCGCTTCCGCCACGTCGATCGCCATCTGATAGCGTCCAAAAGGCGCGCTGAGTTGCACACCCTGCACCATATGCCGAACGCGCTCCACCATCTCGCGGGCGATCGCGACGCCCTCCTCGCGAGCCTTGTCCGCGTTGTCCACGCCACGCATCCTCTCCATGAAACGTTCCGGCACCGGGACGCGAAGTTCGTTCACCATGAATTCCGCATTGCGGTAGCTTGTAAGGGGCCAGATGCCCGCGATCACCGGAACCTTGAAGCGCTCCGTATTCTTCAGAAAGGCTTCGAGCAGGTCCAGATCGAAGACCGGCTGCGTGACCACGTACTCCGCGCCGCCCTCGATCTTCCGTTCGAAGCGGTGAAGTTCTTCCGCCATGTTCATTGCGCCTGGATTCGCGCCGACGCCAATAAGCAGCGACGTCTGCGATCCAATGGGAGCGCCGCCGATATCGAGGCCGTGATTCAGGTTGTCGACAATGTGCACCAGGCCGATGGCGTCCACGTCGAACACGGCAGTGGCATCGGGGTAGGTCCCCATGCGCGGCGGATCGCCGGTGATGCAGATCAGATTCCGGATTCCCGCGGCATGCGCGCCAAGCAATTCCGACTGAATTCCGAGAATGTTGCGATCGCGGCAGCAGAAGTGATTCACCGCCTCGATCCCGGCATCGCGCTGGATCAATTGGCAGGTGATTTGCGCGCTCAGACGTGCGCTGGCGCGGGGCCCGTCGGGAACGTTGATGCAATCGATGCCCGCTGCCGCGCAGAGCCGCGCGCCCGCAATCTCCTTCGACGCATCGACGCCCCGCGGCGGAAGGATCTCCACGAACGCGACGAACTTGCCGGCCGCAAGCTTCGCGCCGAGGCCCGATTTCAGGGCTACCGGAATCTTCTCCATCGCCTGCGCCTTGGCCTTCGGCTCGCTCACCGTAACCTTTAGCTCCCGCTGCCCGGGTTGAAGGGAGCGCGCCTCCGAGCGAATGAGCTTGATGTGCTCGGGCGTGGTGCCGCAGCAGCCGCCCACGATTTTCGCTCCTGCCCAAAGCAGGCGTCGGGCGTATTGCGACATGTATTCCGGAGAGCAGAGGTAGATGCTGCGGCCCTCCACGCGTGAGGGGTGCCCGGCGTTGGGCATCGCGCTTACCGGTTTTCGCGTGAACTGGACGATCTTTTCGACCGTTTCGAGCATTACCTTCGGACCCACGGAGCAGTTGGCGCCGATGACGTCGAGCGGCCACTGGTCAAGCTCGCGCGTGAACGCTTCCGTGTCCAATCCTCCGCGAATACGCCCTTCGTCGTCGATCGTCACCTGCGCTACGATCACCATTTCCTCGCCGGCCGCGGCGCGCGTGGCTTCGACAGCTATGCGCAACTCGTCGAGGTTGTTGAACGTTTCGAGAACCACCAGATCGACGCCGCCCTCGAGCAGCGCTTCGATCTGTTCGCGAAAAATGTCGCGCGCCTCCTCGAAGGACACGGACCCGAGCGGTTCGAGATGGGAACCGATCGGCCCCATAGCGCCCGCGACAAAAGCACCCGTGCGGCCCGCCGCCTCCCGTGCGAGCTTCACGCCCGCTTCGTTAATGGCGTTCAGTTTCTCCGTCAAGCCGAAGCCGGCCAGCCGCAAACGGCTTGCGCCAAAAGTATTGGTTTCCAGGATCTCCGCGCCGGCGTCCGCGTACTCCCGGTGAATCGTCTTTACCATGTCCGGTGAGGATAGGTTCAACTCGTCGTAACACCGGTTGATGAAGACGCCCCGGGAATAGAGCATGGTTCCCATGGCTCCGTCCGCCACGAGGACACGGCCGGCAAGATGTTGGCGAAATTCTTTGGCTCGGCTGGGCAATCTTCCTCAATTCTAGCGCACGCTCCAACCTGTGCCGGGATCAGCCGATTTGCTTCCGGCGGTTTTGCGCTGCCATCGGAACTGGGTTCCACGGAACGGCGTACGGCGGGGCCTGGGCAAGATCGATGTCTTCGATCGGCATGCGGTCGGGCAACGTCGCCGCCATCACGAATGATCGCGCCGGGCACTCCGTCTTCGCCTGTTACGGTTCCGCCTTGCAAGCGTGTCGTGGTGCGGTCGGCGATCCGTTCTACGGAGATCGCGCCGCCGCCCGGATAGCGTCGTTTGCTTCTACCGCCGATGCGAGCCGAGACCGGCTGAAATCCGTTTCCCCGCTGCGTTCGCGCCGGCCACACGGCCCATCGTGTTCGCGGTCGGCCCGCTCGCTGCGGCGTTGCGTGCGCTGGACTCCATGCCTTCCACGCGCCCGGAACGTCAAGGACTTTACCGGACCGGGCGTCGCCATTCTCAATCCGTGGGAGGCTTCGTAACTGTCTGGCCGGCGCCTTCCGCGCCAAGCTTCAGCGGCTCCGGCGTCTCTATCGCCATCTGGACCAGCGCGGCTCGCGGAAATGTGTACGCGCCGCGCTCCACACCGAGCCATTGTCGCCACAGTCGCGGCTCAGCAACTTTAGTAGCCGGTCGCGACGGGTGGTTTCCTGCGTTCCGGTCCACCGCTGTGTCGCTCAGCCGATTTGCTTCCGCAGTTGTTGCGCCGCGAGCAGAACCGGATCCCAAACGGCGGCGAATGGCGGCGCGTAGGCCAGATCGAGCTGCTCGAAATCTTCCAGCCGCATGCGGCCGTGCAGCGCTGTCGCAATCACGTTGATCGCCGCATGCACTCCGTCTTCGCCGGTTACAGTTCCGCCCAGCAAGCGTGTCGTTGCGAGGTCGGCGATCAGTTCAACAGTGATCGAGCGGCCGCCAAGATAGCGCGGTTTGGTCATTGCGCTGATTCGAGCAGAGACCGGCTGAAATCCGTTTCGCCGGGCCTCGACGGCCGACAGGCCGGAGATTCCAATTCCAAGGCCGCAGACGCTGACAATCGACGTTCCCACCACGCCCGGAAACCGCTCCCTTCCACCGGCTGCGTTCGCGCCCGCCACACGGCCCATCTTGTTCGCGGTTGTTCCCAGCGGAATCCAGGCCGGACGGCCCGAAACCAGGTGTATGGTCTCGGCGCAATCGCCCGCGGCGTAAATCCCGTCGATGTTCGTTCGCATGCGCTCGTCCACCCGGATGGCTCCGCTCCGCCCGATTTCGACTCCGGCTTCCGAAGCCAACTCCACGTTCGGCTTAAGTCCCGCGGCTGAAATCGCCAGGTCGAAACCGGGGACGTCCGCTGATGCCCCTTCAGGCGCCCGGGCATTGAAAATGAGCTCGACGCCGAACCTCTCCAGGTGCGCGCGGACCGTTGCGGAGAGACCGGCGTCCTCCCTGTGGAGCACGTGCCCTGATTCCTCCATCAGCGTGACGCGCATTCCGCGGCGGCGCAACACGTCGGCGAGTTCGAGTCCGATGTATCCGGCCCCGATTACGAGCGCGCGCTTCGGCTTGTGGTCGAGGATCAGCCTCTTGAGCCGTTCGCCGTCCTCAAGCGTGTGGAGCGTAATGCCCGCCGATGCTGGGCGCGCGCCCGTGGCGATGACCAGCCGGTCGTAGCGGAGCCGTTCGCCGCCTTCGACCACGATCTCGCGCCGTCCGTGCGAAATAGCGATGGCACGGGCATTCGTGCGCACCTCGATATTCCGTTCCTTGCGGAAATACTCGGGCGTGTAAACCGTTAACTCCTCCGCGCTTCGCACGCGTCCGTCAACCAGAAAGGGCAGACCGCAAGCCCCATAGGAGATGACAGCTCCTTTTTCGAGTACGGTGATTTCGAGCGAACGGTCGGCGCGCCGCGCGCGCGCGGCAGCGCTCAATCCAGCCGCCACGCCGCCAATAACGACAAGGCGCACGGGGAACGCTATGCCTTCTTGCTGCTCTGCACGAAGCTGAGGATGTCGAAACGCTTGATTTCGCGGTCCGGAAAGAAGCTGTTGACGGCGTGCTGCTCATCGCCGAAGATCTCGAAAATCGTGGCGAGTTTCGTCATCACGAGTAACTCGATGGTACGTTTGCTCAGGTTGAGCAATTTCGCCACGCCGTCCACCTTTTTCAGCGTCGTAGCCGCCATCACCAGAGCGCCGAGTCCCGTGGAATCGATGTAGTCGACGTCGGCGAGGTTCAGAATGATGCTCACCTTTTTCGCCGCCGTCAATTCCTGTACCTTCTCGCGCAGCACGGTCGCCTCGGGCCCCACCGTGATCCGGCCCTTGAGGTTCAGAATCGTGATGCCTTCTTTTTCGGTCTGCTGGATATCCAAACTCATAGTGAGGGGTCCCGGTGGCCGCTAGACCGGCATTTTGAAACCGATCATTTCTTCGACCAACTCAGTCGCTACCATGTCGATCGCGTCCCACGGGCAACCATCGAGAAACGCTCCATCGGGGCCTTTCGTGGTGCATTTCTTGCAACCGATGCATAGCACCGGATCGACCTCAATGTGCCCGAACGGCGCATGATCTTCATCGGGGACCCAGTACATGCACTCCCCTACCGGGCAATATTCCACGCACGCCGGAGATCCCGCGCAGCCCGTACAGCACTCGGTTATTACGGCAATCTCTTTGGGACGTTTCTTCCGAGGGGTCATGATCCCTTCGGACTTCGGCGTCATTTTTTCGACTGCGGTGGGCATCAAACGAAGTATGCCACACTCATCGGCTGCCGAACAAGGCGGAGTCTTATCCCGCTTATCTCATGCAGGATGAGCCTGGGCGGAAGGTCGGTTTCTCACGCAAGGAGAGCCTGGGGAGCGGGGGACCACACCAGTCGGCAGCAGAAGCGAGAAACCGGAAGACTTTCGTCGCGGAAAGCCGGCCGGGCATCGGCTATCATTAGAGGCGCCCCCATGTGGAAAGATTTCGTTT
>SHUI01000302.1 GCA_009697455.1 Bryobacterales bacterium | reverse complement strand
GGAATTGGGCGCGATCTTCAGCGCCTTCATATACTGGTTGATCGCCCGGCGGTAGCTCTTGGCCGCGTAATAAACCGTGACCAGGTTGTTAATAGCCTCTGAATACTTCGGGTCGAGCTTGACCGCCTTCTCGTAATACCGCTTCGCCTGGCCGATTTGTGTCATCTGGTGATGCGCGATCCCCATCTTGTTGGAGATCACCGCATTGTGTGGAGCTTCGCGATAAAGGTCGAGCGCTTCCCGGTACATCTTGCGCGCCATTAGGATATCGGCGCGGCGTTCAGGCGTTAGCTGCGCGGGTGCGGGCTGCTGGGCGGCACAGCTGGCGGCGAACGTCAGCGAAAGAGCCAGCCAGCCGGCTATCTCCAGGGGGCGCGTGGAAAAGTGCGTCAGCGTCTCCGCCATAGTTCACACCTTCTTACCTTCATTCTACGCCTACTTGAAAACACCTAGAACACGACGCCACAGGCCGGCCTTTTCCTTGGGCTTTTCCGGTTCGGCGGCAGGCGGAACCACGTTTGTCTTCGACACGGAAGATCGCGGCGTCCGCGTTCGAGCCACGCTTGCGGGAGCCTTCAACTTCGGCGACTCCTCGGCCGCCGCTCCGGTCTCCCATCCGGCAGCGTACGTCACGCCCTGCTGCGCGCCTCCGTGCAACGGACAGCTCTCAAGCGGCTGCGTGCCTCCGATGAAGACCTCAGCCCGCGCCCCGGGGCAGCCCGCCGTCGAAAGTTTCCCCGAAAGCGGGTCGATTTGAACGCTCACAATTCCATCCGGAGCTCGGAATTGCCTGACGTTGCGGTACTCGCGATACTCAAGCGCGCGCTTCATGAACTCCGTCCAGATGGGCAGGGCGGAATGCGCGCCTTCCAGTTTGAGATCGCGATTGTCGTCGAACCCCACCCACACGATGCACAGCAACTCCGACGTGAAACCGGCGAACCAGCCATCGTGCGATGTCCCCGTCTTTGCAGCCGCCGGCGGGCTGAAGCCCCGTCCGCGGACGGCCACCGCCGTCCCGCTGCGCACCACCTCCTGCATCAGTTCGACCATCAGATAGGTCACGCGCGGATCGAGCACCGGGCGCGGTTCGGTCTTGTTCTCGAAAATCTTTTGCCCGTTCTGCGCGCGCACAAGCGAGATCCACGAGGGCTTCGTGTAGACGCCTTGATTGGCGAAAATCGTATACGCCCCCGCCATCTCGATCGGCATCACTTCGTAGGCGCCGAGCGCGACCGATGGAGTCGGCTGTATGTCGAGATTCATGCCGGCGCTCTTCGCGAGATCGACCACGACGTCGTACCCAACCATCTCCGCCACCTTCACCGTGGCGATGTTCATCGACTTCGCGAGCGCCTGCCGGTACGTGACCGGTCCGTAGTATTTGTGCTCGAAGTTCTCCGGCTCATACGGCTTGTTGTCGAACCAGAACGTGGTCCGCTCGTCGACAACCGTGCTGATCGGCGTGAGCACCTTCGACGCTCCCGTGACTGCCGTGTTGAGCGCCGCCGCGTAAACGAACGGCTTGAAGATCGACCCCGGCTGGCGCTTGGCGAGCACACGATTCAGCTGGCTTACACCATAGTTGCGTCCCCCGATCAAGGCTTTGATCTCGCCCGTTTTCGCATCGAGTGCGACCAGCGCGCACTGGGCTTCCGTGAATGTCTTGTTACGGTGGCGGCGCTGGCGCTTCAGTTGCTCGTCAACCGACTTCATCCCTATCTGGACAGCTTCGGAAGCGGCGTGCTGAAGATTCAGATCGAGCGTGGTATAGACACGGTAGCTGCTTGCCTGGAAATCGTGGTCCTGGAGGCGATTCTGCAATTCATCGTTCACCAGGTCAACGAAGTACGGCGCCTCGCTCGATTCCATGGCTCCAGCCGCGATGGTAAGCGGCGATTCAATGCTCTCCTCGTATTCTTTCTCGCTGATGTAGCCGTTCTGCCGCATCATGAGAAGCACCAAGTTGCGGCGCTTCTTCATGCGGTCGGGGTGGCGGTAGGGGTTGAAGAGGCTGGGTCCCTGAATGAGTCCGGCGATGGTCGCCGCTTCCGGAAGGTTCAACTGCCGAAAGTCTTTCCCTAAGAATGCCTGCGCTCCTTCGCCGAATCCGTGGATGTCGAAAGTACCGCGCCGGCCAAGCGGAATCTGATTCGCGTAGCACTCGAAGATCTGTTCCTTCGAGAGCTTCTGTTCAAGCTGCAGCGTGATGAGCGCCTCCGGGATCTTGCGCTTCCAGCCTCTCTCGGGCGAAAGGAAGAACTCCCGTGCAAGTTGCATGCTGAGCGTGGAGGCGCCCATCGTGTTACGCCGTTCCTTGATATCGACAAAGGCTGCTTTAACAATTCGGATGGGGTCGAAGCCCGCGTGTTGAAAAAAACGCTTGTCCTCGGCGGAGGTGACGGCTTCGATCAGGACTTTCGGAATGTCCGCGAACCTCACGAGACGCCGTTTCTGACGGTTGCGGTCGGACAGATTCGTGATAAGTTCCGGTTCAAGCTGATAGATGGGCCGATCGGTGTTGTCCTGAAGCGAGACGATCCCCGAGATGCGGTCCTCGGAGAACTTGATGACGCCGGCTTCCTGGGCGAAGTAGGAGTCCGGACCCGGAAAGATTTCAATCGCGTTAGGACGCAGGTGGTACCAGCCCATTCGGTTGCCGCGGGCTTCGCCGTACCCGCTGCCGCGAAGCCTCGCCACAATCTCGGCCGCTCCGATGCGGTCGCCAACGCCGACCGAGAGCGGCGCGGCAAAGATCTTGGATGTGCTAGTGAAGGGTCCGCCGCGGAATTTCTCTTCGATGAGGCGCGCGTATTTGACGTATTGATAGGTAAAGAGCGCAAGCCCGCCGATGCCCAGAAGCATCACAAGCGCGACAACAACTCTCCCGAACGGCCCCAGAAAAAAGCGGGCAGCCTTCGCGTGACGGGGGACTCTGACTTTTGCCACTGATCTATTTTCTCATGAAGACGAGTAACACCCAAACCCAACCGCCACCGTAGACCGTGCGGCTTGGGATGGGCCGACGGCGATGGAAGGCCACGGACCGGGCTGAGACTGAGAGCAAGGAAGATCCGGGAACTACTCCGATGTAGCGGCTTATCTGAGGATTGACAGTAAAGTTGTCCGGTTTCGTGAAGGACGCGAATTCGAGACTCGCTTCGGCGGCGACGTCGCCGCCGACGCTCAGATAATCATGCTTGAAGGGTTCGTATTACAATCATGCGGGCGACACCTTATGCGCAAAATGCCGGAGTGGAGGGCGATCCACCGCCGGAACAGGGAGGAAACGCGTGAGCACGGAGCGAAAAGGGAAGGGCACCCGGGCAAAGCAGGACTTTCACCTAAGTAAGGCACGTCTGAATGAACTGATCGAAGAGGCCCTAATCGACGCGTACGGGGAATCCGAACAAGCGGCCGGATTCTTCACGATGTTGGAAAACGACCTTCAACTTCCGTTCGAAACGCAGATCCTCGGCGCGCCGGCCAGCGTGGAAAGCATCGATATCACCGAGGACGACCAGCTTGTCGCCGTATGCCGGGCGGGCAACTTTAGCCAAAGGATCCCGCTCACGGAATTGCCGTTGCCCTCGCCTCCTCCGTCGGGGGCCGAGTGGATACTTGCGTACCGGTATTGGCGAACCAGCGCCATGTGAAACGCCCATGAGCACACGATCACGGAAGCCAACGCCTGACAGCCGCAAGAAGCAAAGCCTGCTCGTTGTTCAATGCCCCGATATTGTTATAGACGGCGGCAACAGGCGCCTTTTCCGCGAACTGTTCGAAGGCCTTCCGGCTGGCTTCGTATCGCCCTGCTTTGGCGAGGTTGACGGCCGCGGCGATCAGATCTTTCGAATCGGGATCGGTCAACGGCTTGCCCGTGACTTCGAGTCCCCGTGCACGCGCCGTAGCCGCGCACGAATCCGCACGAAAGCCCCGTCCCGTTAGCCTACGTGCCTTCGAGAACGCACACGTCCCGCAAATTGCGGTACTTTTCGGCGAAATCGAGTCCGTAACCGACAACGAACTCATCCGGAATCTGAAAACCGGTGTAGGCGACATCCACCGGACGGATGCGCCGCGTCGGCTTGTCGAGCAGTGCCGCGATGCGCACCGAGCGTGGCTTGCGCTGCTGAATCACGTGGATCAGGTAATTTAACGTGATGCCCGTATCCACGATGTCCTCCACGATCAGCACGTCCGCTCCTTCAACGGAATGGTCCAGGTCCTTCGTGAGCTTCACTTCACCCGAACTCGACTTCCCTTTTCCGTAGCTGGAAATGCCCATGAAGTCGATGCAGATGTCGCGTGGCGTAGCTCTGGCGAGATCCGAGAGAAAGATGCATGCGCCCTTGAGGATGCAGACCATGTGGAGGTCGCCGCTCGGATAGTCGGCTCCAATCTTCAAGCCGATCTCGGCAATGCGGGCCTGAATCTGTTCGTTTGAAAGCAATACTCGGAGCGAAGATCCGGACATGCAGGTTAGTGTACCGCAGTGACCACCGGGGGACTGTCCTACTCGCCGCCCGAGGCCGGGTTCGCGGATTTCAGAATTCGAGTGCTTGGCGGGCCTACGTGAATATGCGCCGCCGTGGCCCTGCCGGGAACGCGGCCGCGGAACGCGAAAAAGGGAACCCGCCGGAACTCCAGATACCGGCGAAGCCACACTCCCTCCGCCTGATCAGGATGCACAGCCACATCGAGACGGTTGCGGTGATCGAAACCCATCGCCCTGTGAACGGCGGTTTCTCCATTCGCGCTCACCGGGAGCGGCTTAGAGAAGCGGCCCTCGTATGCCAGCACCATCTGCTTGATCTCATGCGGGCTCAGGAATCCGTCGCCATCGTACCGCTCGGAAGCCGGCCCGCGGGCCAATGCTGGAGCCGGCTCCGCCGCGGAAGCCTCCATCGCCTGTATTTCCGCCCGCGCCATCCCCGCAATTTCCTGGACCAGCCGCGCCCGCGATTCCGCCAGATCGAGCTCCTTCCGTGCCCGGTCCGCCCGTTCGAGCGGCTCCGTGAGCCGAAGCCTCGGAATCACTCCTTCGTCGACCAGCCGCTTTGTGGACTCGACCGCCTCCTTCTGCCACGCCAGACGCCGCCGCGCCACGGCGATCATCTCGCCGGACTGTTCTTCGGTCAGATCTTCGCCGTAGAGCGTTTGGCGCAGAAACGCGGCGTCCTTTGCGTCCGCCAATTCGCGTTCAGCAATTTCAAGTCGGGCACGTGGAACCGCGCCCGCTTCAACAAGCGATTTCAGCGCCTCGATTTCCGCTTTTGCTTTGCCGATTTCGGGGCCGTCGGCCGTCTGCGCGTGGATCGCCAGACCCGGCACACAGACCACGGCCGCCATGAGCCATCTGAACATTCTTTTTATTGTAGTACGATACAAGCAGGAGTTAATCATACCGGATACACTGCAACAAGAGCCATCCTGGGTCATCGCCGTACGCGCCGCCGAGTCCAAGAAGGCCACCGAAATCAAGGTC
>SHUI01000020.1 GCA_009697455.1 Bryobacterales bacterium | reverse complement strand
CCCTACTTCTGCTTCAAGGACATCGACGAGAACAAGCCGACGGGCTCGATCAAGATCCGTGTCGAGACCATCGGCTACTTCCTGAAGCGTTACCGTGAAGACATGGTGGCGAACAAGAAGAAGGTGAAGACGATCGAGGAGCAGATGGCAGAGTTCGAAGCCCGTCTGCGCCGGCAGGTCACGCGCGAGGCCGTGGAAGCCGACACCCGCGTCCGCAGTTCGTTCGACCAGGGCCACATCCCGACGATTCACGTCAGCGTCGGCGCGCTGGCCGCTTCGCGGCCGCAACCGGTGGAAACCCGCGTATCGGGCGACTGAGCGTAGGATTTAGAAGCGTCGACGAAACGCACGGCCGACGGCGGTCACCGCGAGTCCGATTGCCAGAAGCGAGATCGTTCCAGGCTCTGGAACGGCAGACAATGGGTAGATAGATCCGGTATCGGACGTGACTGTCGCGCTACTGACTGGCCGCAAGTCGGGACCGAGGACCCGCTTCCCGGGCGACTGAGCGCTCGATTCACCAGATCGTCTTCGAATAGTTCTCTCGAATCTTCGCGTCACAGCTAATCAGCGGCGCATACCCGTTTGATCGGGCTTGCGCCACGATCACGCGATCAAACGGATCGCGGGTCCAGGTTTCGAACAGTGCGGTGTGGATCGTGGCGGGAAAGCCGTGATCGCATTGCTTGAGCGCGATCTGCGTCTCAAGCTGATTCAGAAGCGCGAGCGGGGGCAGTAGCAGACGTTTGATTTCGTAAAGATACTCAAGCTCCAGCAGCACCATGGGGGATATCAGAAGGTCCGCGTTCTCCATCGCCCCAACGGCTGCGGGAGCCAAACGATCTATCCGGTTCTGGCAGAGCCAGACTACAATCTGGGTGTCGAGATAAACGGTCACAGCTCAGACCAGTCCTGCTCCCACTCGGCTTGCATTTCCGCGAACAAGCGGCGGCGATCGCCTTCGAAATCCGAATCCGGCGCAAGGACGTTTTCAGATGTCAACCTCGATAGCTTCGATGGCCTCGACTCTGGCAACAGACGGAACACGGTTCCTTTATGGGAAAACTCGACCGGTGTGCCACTGAGCGCGATATCGGCGAGTTTGAATAATTCCTGGCGAAACTGAGTGATCGTTACTCGCATAGCACCATGTTACCACGTGACGTACGCCATAATCTCGCTTACCGTACATAACGTACGCACTCTGGGCGGCGCGTCGCGGAGCAATACCACAATGGCCGCTGATGGCCCGCACACGCGGTAGTACCGTTTATCGAAAGATAGCTTGACCGTAAAGGCGCCTAGAGGGAGACTACGTAAAAGTAGCGTCGTTCAGCGATGTCCGGAGGAGTGAAAGACAGTGAGAAGAACCTGCTTAGTGCTTAGCTGCATGCTTGCCAGTTCGCCCGTTTGGGCCGGATCGATTTTCCTGACGGGTCATGACCCGGATTTCCACGCCAGCTTGGGCGGTAACAATGTTGGCGGGCAACATATCATCCAGAAGGCGATCGGTTTCGTACAGGATCCGGGGTTCAACCCGTTCGTGGCCAGCGCCCCGAAGTTTCTTTTCGTCGAATCGAACATCGCTCCGCAGCCGGGGAATACAGAGGGCAAAAACGGAATCGTGGCTAGCGGGTACGTTGAAGGGACGAATTTCGACCAGGTAAACGCAGCCGGGCTCAACGCCGCCCTGAATTTGCTTGGGACGGGCTACAGTGCGATTGTGGTCGCTTCCGATCATGGCGGAATTCTGACGTCGGCGGAATTGGACATATTGAACGCCCGCTCCGCGGACATCATCAGCTTCCTGAACAGCGGCGGCGGGCTCTTCGCGATGGCTGAGAGCGATGCGCAGGGCTTGATCACGGGCAGTACACCGTTCGGATATCTTCCCTTTATCGTGTCGAGCAACCCTGTGGGGCAATCCGAAGTTGGGAATTCCGTCACCGCTTTCGGCGCGAGTCTCGGTCTCATCGATGCGGACGTCAACGGGAATTTCTCGCACAATGTCTTCACGGCGACCGGTGGCTTAAGCGTAGTGGACATCGATTCAACCGGCGAAGCCCTAAGCGTTGCAACGCGCTCGCAGATTACCCCGGGTGGCACCGTGCCCGAACCTTCCACGATGGGCCTTTTCGCTGCAGCCGGCGCGCTTCTGATCTGGGGAAGACAGCGCCGCACCCGCTAGGGAAGCAGTCGGGTGCCCGGTTGCCGGGAAACGGATCGTGACGTTTTCCTCCCGAGGAGACTTCGGCATGTTTGAATGGCCGGGGCTTGATCCGAGCTCAATCTTTCGAGAACCCTGAACGCGCAGTTGATGTCACGGTGACGGCCGGACAATTCCCGAACAATATTCCAGACCCGCAGCCGTCGGCGTTACCGGTGCTGCGTCTTTCGGGATTGCTGGGCTATCTCCGTTACGCTCGCAGGTCGAGCATTCCGGTGCTGTCCGCGAAGCGCTCGGTTTCGACACCAGCGCAATTCATCATCTGAACGAACAGATTCGCGACGGGAGTCTTCGGTTCTGCGGCGACATGACGTCCGCCGCGAATCCCTCCGGCGCGCCCCGCGAGCACCAGCGGGAGATCGAAATTCGAGTGGGCGTTGCCGTCGCTGAGCGCGCTGCCGTATAGGATGGCCGAATGGTCGAGCAGCGTGCCGTCGCCATCGGCCGTCGCCTTCAGCCGTCCCACGAAATACGCAAATAGTTCCACGTGGTGGCAGTTGATCTTCGTGACCTTCTCGATGAAATCGGGGTGGCCGCGGTGATGCGTCAGTGGATGGTGCGGGTCGGGCACGCCGATCTCGGGATACGTACGGACGCTACCCTCGCGGCCGAGCATCATGGTCGAAACGCGCGTCAGGTCGGATTGAAACGCGATCACCTGGAGATCGAACATCAGCTTCACGTACGCCGGGTACTCGAAGGGAATTCCCGAGGGCTTCTCGGAGGGCGGCGTAATGGGGTCGTTCTCGGAGGCCGTGATGCGCTTCTCCACTTCGCGGACGCCCGTCAGATACTCGTCCATCTTACGCTGGTCGGCCGCGCCCAGGCTGGAAAGCAGACGTTCCGTATTGCCGCGCGTCAAGTCGAGAATGCTTCTCCGGTAAAGAACGCGTCGGGCGCGGACTTCCGGAGAGAGGCTGGGGTCAGCCGCGCCGAAGAGGTGCTCGAAGACCGAGCGGGGGTTCACTTCTACCGCGAGCGGCGTCTCCGAATTTTTCCACGACAGGCTGTTGGTATAGGCGCAGCTCGATCCCGTATCGCAGTTACCGACCATGCGCGAATCCTCGCAGCCAATCTGGAGTGAAGAGACGCGCGTCTCGGCGGCGAAGCGCTCGGCAACAAGCTGGTCAAAGGTGACGCCGGCCCGCACATCGGCGCCGGCAGTGTACTTCGGAGAGGTGCCCGAAAGGAAACTGCCCGTGGCCTTCGCATGTCCGCCGCCTTTGCCGGCAACCGCCGCATGATTTGCGAGCCCCGAAAGCACCGTGATGTCCTCACGGAAGGGTTCGAGCGGTTTCAGGATGCGCGTGAAGGCGTAGTCCTTACCCGTCTCCGCAAGCTTCCAGTCCTTCATGACAATACCGTTCGGAACATACACGACGGCAACGCGGCCTGGCGGCTTTCCCAGCCCGGACTTCGCGGGAGCGCCCAGCGCAGGGCGCATGGCATCAAGAGCTGGAAGGGCGATAGCCGCTCCAACGCCCCTGAGCAGTGTGCGCCGATCGAGGTGTTTGCCTGTGAGGAATGTCATTTGGAGTTCTCTTTCATGATAGCCGTAACGGGCCCGCCTGCAACCAGGCTCACTTCGCGTGCGCGCCGGTTCTGGAACGGAAGGCTGTTGACCACTCCGAGGATCAATTGCGAAAAGCGGTAGTCGCCGGAGCCCACCTTGTCCGTGATGCCGGCGATGGCCGGGCGATCATAGCGCTCCAAGCCGCGGCCTAACGCGTAGGTCAGCAGCTTCTCGGTTAGCCCGCGCGCAAACGCGTCGCGGCCCGTTTTGAGGATCGCCTTCAGTTCGGAGGGCGACTGGAAGGAACGGCCATCGGGCAACGTCCCCTTCGAGTCCACGGGAAACTTTCCGTCTTCTGTTCGCCACGCGCCGATGGCGTTGAAGTTCTCGAGGCCGAAACCGAGCGGGTCCATGACCGAGTGGCACGAAGCGCAGGCCGGATTCTTCCGGTGTTCCTCCATCTGTTGGCGGAGCGTGCCGGACTGCCCCACCTTGGCGTCATCGAGCGGGGGCACCGATGCCGGAGGCGCGGGCGGAGGCGCGTTAAGCAGGTTTTCGAGAATCCATTTCCCGCGAAGCACTGGCGATGTCCGCGTGGAGTAGGACGATATCGTGAGCACGCTCGCGTGCGCGAGAACGCCGCCGCCGCGAGCGGTACCCGCAACGTCGACCCGCCGGAATTCTGGACCGCTAACTCCGTCGATGCCGTAGAAGCGCGCCAGGCGCTCATTGAGGAAAGTGTAGTTGGCGTCGAGTAAGTCGAGCAAACTGCCATCTTCCCGTACAATACTCCCGATGAACAGTTCCGTCTCGCGCCGCATGGCGTGGCGCAAGCCGTCGTCGAACACCGGGAAGCGCTCCTGATCGGGCTTCACGACATCGATGTTCCGGAATTGAAGCCACTGGCCGGCGAACCCTTCGACCAGCGCGCTCGACTTCGGATCCCTCAGCATCCGCCTTACCTGCTTAGTCAGCACCGCCGGGTTGCGCAGCCCGCCCTGTCCGGCGACGCGGAGTAATTCCTCATCCGGCATGGTGCTCCACAAGAAGTAGGAGAGCCTCGACGCCAATTCGTACTGCGTTACCGGCGCCCAGGAGCGTCCAGCCTGCGGGGGTTGATCCGTCTCCATGCGATAAAGGAAATTGGGCGACACCAGAATCGCCTGCAAGGCCGTGGCAATACCTTCCTCGAACGAGTCGCCCTGTTTCCGTGCGAGAGTCACCAGGTTCGCGTACTGCGCGGCTTCCTGAGCCTTCACGGGCCTGCGGAAGGCACGGCTTGCGAAGCGCGTGATCACCTTCCGCGCGCAGCCGTCCACATGCTTTCCCGGCGCATGCCCGCAAACGTAAATCTTGCGAAGGCTTAAGGGCGATGCCGCGGTCGACTGAGTGAATGGACCGCCGACGTCGAGCGATTCGAACCGGTTGTCGACGCGTGTTTCGATGGAGTCGGTCTTGATCCTGGTTCCATACTTGCGCAGTGTCTCAATGTCTTTTTCGCTGAGCTTGCCCCGCGCGGAGATCAGCGGCTCGGGAGGCCGTTTCGAAGGCTCCGGACCTTTGTAGCTTGGAGGGAGGCCGTGATAAGTGTGCAGGTATGACGCCGAGAGCAAGTGGTCGCCTGCCGTGACCTGGGTTCGGAGTTCGACGATCTGCCCTTCGAGGTCCGTGGCGTCCACTTCGAACTCCTGGATCATCTTGCCATCGATAAACAATGCCGGGTGCACCGGTTCGGACTGGTTCGGCCTGTGCCCGTTCAGCACGATTCGAAAGCTGTATTCGCCGTCCACGGGAAACCGGTGAACCACGTGCATCGAATGGAGCGTGCTCAAACCTGTCTGGTCGTAATTGAACAGATCCTTCGGGAGCGAGGACCGCCCGCGCGTGTCGTTGATGCGGACTGGAGCGGAATAGTGGACGGCCGCGGGCTTGCGCTTCTCCGGTCCGAACAGTGCCGTGCGGACTGAGCGTTCGGCGGCGTCCACGTAGTTTTCAAGAAGGGCCGGGGGAAGGTTGAGAGCATCGCTGATGTTGTCGAATCCGAACGCGGCGGTGTCCGCGGGGAAATTGTCGGCGGGTCGAATGTCGACGCCCAGGAGATCGCGAATGGCGTTGTTGTATTCGGCGCGGTTGAGACGGTGGGCCGCCACTCGTCCCGCATCGGGCTCTACCGCCCGGTCCTGCCGGTCAAACTCGGCTTCTAGCCAAAGTGTGATCTGCCTTGTGGTACTGGCTTCCGGGCGCGGCATTCCAGGCGGAGGCATCTGCCCGGTTTTTATTTTCTCGACGGCCTTCTCCCAAATTGGCCGGTCCTCGTCGAATGTGTTGAAGGTCCGAGGGGAGGCGAGATCGACGTCCCCCGACTTTAGCTTGGCGTTGTGGCAGGCGGCGCAACTCTTGTCGACGAACGCAAACACTTCCGGCCGTCCAGCGGAAAGCGGAAGAGAAAAGGCAACGACAATCATTACGGAGATAACGCGAATCATAGATAAGCTGAGTAGACTCCCGGTAGCGCCCGAAGGTAACACCCGCCTCCAACACAACGTCTACATCAATGTTACCATTTGACCCTAGCCCCCTCTAAAATTGGAAGATTGAGTGCAATGATCAGAACTATTCTCGCTTCGTTCGCTATCGCCGGATCGCTCTTCGCCAGCGATCGCACACCCTACAACATTCCATTATGGGAACAGGGTAAAGTGCCACTCGCGAGTGGCACTGACCCGATCGATGCGCCTTTCCTTACCGTGTTCCTGCCCCCTGAGAACAAACGCAACGGTACGTCGCTGATCGTAGCGCCGGGCGGCGGCAACATCATGATGATGTACGGCACCGAAGGGATGGAGATCGCGGAGCGATTCAACGACTGGGGATCGGCGGCATTCGTGCTTACCTACCGGCTTTCTCCAAGGTATAGCGAGGATGCGCGTGTGTTGGACGGAAATCGCGCGGTGCAACTCGTGAGGGCGCGGGCGAAGGAGTGGAACCTCGACCCCGGCAAAATCGGCTTCGCGGGGTTCTCGGCCGGATCGACGCTGGGCCGTTCCGTCGTGGCGGCCGCGAAAGCCGCGGATGCGGCCGCAGCCGATCCACTGGACCGTGTCCACTCACGCCCCGATTTTCTGGTGCTGGTCTATGGCCCCGGACGGGCCGCGCCGGGCGAACAGTTGAAGAACTTCCCCCCGACGTTTCTCATATGTGCCGCCGCGGATCGGGGCAATGCGAACGGCAGCGCGCAGTTGTTCATGGATTTGAACCGGGCGGGAGCCGTCGCGGAGATTCACGTGTACCAAAAAGGACGCCATGGGTTTGGAGCGGCATACGGGAGTCCTGAATTTTCGCCGTGGATGGCTGCCTTACGGCATTTCCTGGAGCAGGATGGATTTCTTCCGAGGGGCAAGTAGATGGCCAGGTACGCTTGCATCTGTGTCGCGCTTGCGGTTCTGACACTCTCGGCCGCTGCCCCTCAGGCCGCCGACGATGGCTATGGCGAGCTGGTTTACGTTCCCGCCGGCGCGTTCCGGATGGGCGACAACTTCGGTGACGGCGAACCGCGCGAGCGGCCTGTCCACCAGGTTGAACTCGACGCGTATTTCATCGGCAAGTTCGAAGTTACGAACGCCCAGTGGCGCAAGTTCCGCGATGGACCCGCTTACGACGATCCGAAATTCTGGCCCGGCGGAAAGCCGTTTCCGAAAGAGCTGATTCCGTATTGGACGCAGGCCAACAATCACGGCGGCGGCACGCCAGGCAGCGATAACTATCCCGTAATCGGCGTGAATTGGGATGCGGCCGTCGCGTACTGCAACTGGGTCAGCGCTCAGACCGGCAAGAAGTACCGGTTGCCGACGGAAGCTGAATGGGAAAAGGCCGCGCGCGGAGCGGACCAGCGGAGGTATCCGTGGGGGAACTCGATCGACGCCTCCTACGCGAATTTCGTCGGTACGCAAAGCTACGATACGGTTCGCGAAGTAGGTTTCCACGACGGAAGCCGGCGCGGAGAGATGGCGACGCATAGCGGAGCATCGCCCTACGGCGCTTTCGACATGGCAGGCAATCTCATGGAATGGTGCCAGGACTGGTACAGCCGCGACTATTACGCGGCATCTCCTCGCAAGAATCCGAAAGGACCAGCGGCCGGGGCGTACAAAGTCCTGCGTGGCGGGTCTTTCTTCCTCGATCCGTTCGACGTGCGCAGCTATGCGAGGTCGGCGGCGTGGCCGTCGTTGCAATCGCACCGGATGATCGGATTCAGAGTGGCTCGGACCCCGTAAGATTTTATGGCGAAAGCGCAGCCAGCCAAGGAGTCGCTATCCTGCATCGCGACCGCCAGCCTTAAGAGAACCGCGCGCGTGACGGCGCTTGCGGCGGCACTCACCTGGCCGCCCGCGCCGATGTACCCACAGCCGCCGAAATGGCCGGACACATCCGTAACCCGGTTGCAGGCGCTGGCTCTGATTCAGAGCCTCAATGCGGAGATTCTAGGAAGCCGCAGCGCGACGCTGAGCTTGGAGAAGTGGTGCCGCGACCACAAATTGGCCGCGGAGCCGAGAATTGTCGCGCGCGTGATCGGCGTCGTGTATGTCGCGCCCGCGAGCGAGCAACTCGAGCGGCTCGAAGTCACGAGCGCCGGCGAGGTGAAGTATCGCCGCGTCCACCTTGAGTGTGGAGGCCACATTCTTTCGGTGGCGGATAACTGGTACGTTCCCGCGCGTCTGAACGCGGAGGCCAATCGTCTCCTCGAAACGACAGGTACGCCCTTTGGAACCGCGGTGCGGTCACTGAAACCGTACCGGCGAACGTTGTCCGTCAAGCTTCTATGGTTACCGTTGCCGGAAGGATGGGAAGTTGGCGCAACGGCTGCCAAACCCGCGTCCGAGGCCGGTTCGCTTGCAATCCCCGACGCTCTGTTCGAGCACCAAGCAATTCTCTATACTCGCGACCACAAGCCGTTCTCGGAGGTGCATGAGGTGTATCAGCGGCAAATCCTGGCTTTTCCGCCGCCTCGGCTGTAGGGTGGGAAGGCGATCGCGTTTCGTCGCCCGCCATCCGCCGCAGTCCCATGACCAAAGTTGGAATATTTCCGGCCGGACCCTTTATTCAGTCAGGTAAGCCAGCGACTGCTCAGCGAAACAGCAGCGGCGCGAACTCGTTCAGGTAGTGGCGCCAATTGATCCACGTGTGCCCGCCCGGGCTCTCGTGGTATTCGTGGGCGATCCCGTGCCGCTTTAGCAGTTCAATCAGATTTTTCGACCCCGCATACGCCAATGGATCCTTGGCGCCGACGCCGATCCAGAAGAGCTTCACGGCCTTGTTGGTCTTTTCGGGATATTCCAGGAACGCCGCGCTTCTTTTTTCGAAATCCGGGCTTGTCTGCGGGTTGACGCCCGCGCTCCAAACGCCCAAGTAGGCGAACATATCCGGATTGGTCAATCCGACGCGAAGCGTCTGTCCGCCGCCCATCGACAAGCCCGCAAGCGCCCGATTGGCGGCGTCCGCCACCACGCGGTAGTGAGACTCGACGTAGGGAATCACGTCCTTCATCAACTCACCGGCGAATCTTTCCTGCGCGAGCGCGGCTCCGGGTCCGGGTCCGGCCGGAGCGTTCGGAGGCCGCGGCATGCTGCCGTTCGGCATCACGACAATCATCGGTTTCGCCTTGTTCGCCGCCAGCAGATTGTCGATGATGAAGCCGGCGCGGCCGATCGAACTCCATCCCGAATCTTCGTCGCCGCCTCCGTGGAGGAGGTAGAAAACGGGGTAACGTGCGCTGCCGCCATCGTAACCGGGAGGCGTGTACACGTGCATGCGCCGGATCGCGTCGAGCGTCGAGGACTTGTACCACACCATGCGAACCTCGCCGTGGGGGACTGGTTTCGCGTCCTCGAAGGCCGCTTCGGCGCCGGGGACGAAAAACACGTTGTCCAGGCTGGTGATGCCTTGCTTGATGAGCGCGTTTTTCGGATCGATCGTCCGGACGCCATCGACATTGAGGGAGTAGCTGTAGAAATCGGGGACGAGCGGCCCGGTGGTGACGGACCACACGCCGTTCGCGTCCTTTTCAAGATTCATCGCGCCGGGGCCTTCCATGAAGTCGCCGCGCAACGTGACGGCCGCGGCTTTCGGTGCGTAGATCCGGAACGCGACGCGGTTACCCGCGAGCACTTCGGGCGAGACGAGTGTGTCGTTCGGAGTTGCCGGACGGGCCGGCGGCTGCGCGTGGATGAACGGCGCGGCAGCGGATGAGAGGAAAACGAGACGGGCGAGAATTGTTTGAGACGTCACGGTCAGGAAGCTCCTTTGGCGGCGCTGCGCGTTTCAGTGTACATCACGGGATCGGGGATCGGTTAACATGTCTTCATGCCCTCGTTCTATCGACCGTTTCCCCTTCTCGCGCTACTCGCCGCACCGCTCTTCGCACAAACGAAGGCCACGCCGCTTCTGGCCAAAGACCTCATGGGTATCGCAGGCAAGGAAGGCGTGATGCTCACCGTCGATATCCCTCCGGGCGTCGCCTCCGCGTCGCACCGTCACAATGCCTCGACCTTTGTTTACGTACTCGAAGGCAGTGTCGTTATGCAGGTCAAGGGCGGCAAGCCGATGACGCTCGGCCCAGGAGAGACGTTCTTCGAAACGCCCGAGGACATACACTCTGTCTCAAAGAACGCGAGCGACACCAAGCCGGCGAAGATCCTTGTTTTTTTCGTCAAGGACAAGGGCGCTCCGGCGTCTGTGCCGGCGAATTGAGCGATGCTTCATATTCGAAGCGCCGCGCGCGAGGATGCGCCGCTGATCCTGCAATTCATTCGCGGCCTTGCCGAGTACGAAAAACTGCTCGACAGTTGCATCGCGACTGAGGAATCGCTCGCGAACACGCTGTTTGGAGCGCGCCCCTACGCGGAGGTTCTCATTGCCGAATGGGACTCGCGGCCGGCCGGCTTCGCGCTGTTCTTTCACAATTATTCGACGTTCCTGGCCAAGCCTGGAATCTATCTCGAAGATCTGTTCGTCGATCCGGAGTATCGGGGGAAGGGGATCGGAAAGGGCCTCCTCGTCGAACTGGCGCGTCTTGCTGTGGAGCGCGGCTGCGGACGTCTGGAATGGTCCGTGCTCGATTGGAACGAACCTTCGATAGGCTTTTACAAGAGCCTCGGCGCGGTTGCGTTGGACGAATGGAGCATTTTCCGTCTGACAGGGTCTGCGCTCGCGGCGCTTGCCGGCGGCCCTATTTCGCCGGCGGTTCCCTGAACGTCCCTTTTGCCTTGGCGACCGGGAGCAGGGTCGGATAGAATTGCACGAACGTGCTTTCCACCGCGCCATTCGTCGAATGGCACGCGTGGCAACTTGCAGTGGCCGGAAGGGGCGGCGCGGTCTGCTTGGACGCGCCGAAATCGAAATACGCAAACTTGTTCGGGAAACGGGACGAGTCCTTCACTTCAATTTCAAGAGCGACAACGTCTTCCTGATAACGGCCGCCTTTGTTGATGGAGCCCTTGCTCACGGAGGAACGGACTTCGAGGGCAAACATGGTTTTCTCAGGCCACGCGCCGGTCTTAAGAAAAGCTCTATAGGCTTCGGGTGAGACGAAAACGTTGTCGAATTTCGGGGCCGCGGCGCTTGCGGCGGCTTCAACGGTGCCGTAAGTCATCCCCAGGCCGGCACTGAGAAATATCCATTCGCGATAGTTCTCGGGGCGCAGGAGTTGGCCGTCGGAGGTGTAGCGCGGTTCCTCGGCGCGCGCCGGTTGAGTAGTGAAGAGTCCTATCGACAACAGGGCAAGCGTCAGTATTGTGCGCATGATGAATTCCTCAATCCGTTATAGCGCTTTTACAGTTACTCCTGCCGCAACGCCTCCATCGGGTCCATTCTCGACGCCCGCCGCGCCGGGAAGTAGGCCGCAGCCAGCGCCACCGCGATCAGCGCGCCCACGGCGATTCCGAGCGACGCCGGGTCATTCGGCCGAAGCCCGTACAACTGGCTCTCGATCAGCCGCGCCGCTCCATACGCCAGAGCCACCCCCAGGGCGAGTCCGCCCACCACGATCCAGCCGGTCTCGCGCAGAATCATCGCGATCACACGGCCCGGCAGCGCACCCAGTGCAATACGAATTCCGATCTCGCTCCGCCGCCGCGCCACGCCGTAGGAGAGCACGCCATAGAGTCCGATCGCCGTGAGCGTCATCGCCAGAACGCCGAACGCGAGTGCCAACCGCGCCATGATCCGGTCCTGCGCCAACCGGCTTGCCACCCGGTCGTCGATCAACTCCGCGCGCCCCAGAGGTAACGCGCCGTCCACGCGTCGAATCGCCTGCTGCACGCCCTTCAACACCGCGGCCGGTTCCCCCGACGCACGCACGACGAACATCAACCCATCAAACTCCCCGAGCGGCTGTGTAACCGGAACAAAATGCCGCGGTGGGATTTCGCCCCTCAAACCGTGCGTGCGGAAGTCCCGCGCCACCCCCACTACCTGATGGCTTTGGCGTGAATCGCCGGACACCGTGGTGATCCGCTTGCCGAGCGGATCGCGGCCTTCGAAGAACAGCTTCGCGAACGCCTCGTTGATCACGCAAACCTTTGGTGACGCCGCGGTATCCTGTTCGCCGATGTCGCGCCCGCGCAGTATCGGCGCGCCCACCGCTGCGAAATAGCCCGGCCCCACTTGATCCCATCGCGCGCCGCGGTCTCGTTTGCCGGTCCGCGTATAACCCTCCACCTCGACCTCGTCGCCGGAATCGCGCCCGGTGAGGAGGCCGTTCTCGGAGTAGCTCACCGTTTTCACGCCCGGAACAAGGCGGATTTGTTCCCGAATCGACGCCATCAATGGCGCCCGTTGTGCCTCCTTGTAGCCCGCCATCTGGGCGTCCACGCGGCCGGCTACGAGCAGGCGCTCTTTCGTGTAGCCCAAGTCCGCGTTTTGCAGATTGTGCAGCGTCCGCAAGAGCAATCCGGCGCCCACGAGCAGCGGAAGTGAGAGCGCCAGTTGGAGCGCGACAAGCAGACGCCCCCAACGCAGTTGCCCGCCCGATCCCGTTGCCGACCGGCTCTGCAACTTCAGACTTTCGCCCGCCGACGTTCGCGTCGCGAGCCACGCCGGCAGAAGGCCGAACAGCGCCGCCGAGGCAAGCGTCGCCGCCAGCGTGAACGCGAGCACTCGCGGTTCCAGGCGGAACGCCATCTTGAACGAGGAATCGATTTCGCCGATCAGCGTCACAAGCGTCCGGTGGACCGCATACGCCGCGGCCAGCCCCGCCGCGCCTCCCATCGCAGCCAGCACAAGGCTCTCGGTGACCAGTTGCCGAACGAGCCGCGCCCGGCTCGCGCCCAGCGAAAGCCGCAACGCGATTTCCCGTTGCCGCGCCGCTCCGCGCGCCAGCAGCAGGTTCGCCAGATTCGTGCAAGCGATCACCAAGACAACGGCCATTGCCGCGAGCAGTGCCTGCATCGGGTCCGCGAATCGCTGCCGCGCTCTCGATGCGCCCATCGCCGCCGGTCGAATTTTCAATCTCTGATCGAGGAACTCCCGCTTCGCCGCTCCCGATCGCACGGAGCCGTAATACGCTTCAAGTCCGGCCTTGAATATCGCGTTCGCTTTCGCTTGAGCCTGTTCCACGCTCACACCGTTACGCAGGCGGCCGAAGACGTGAAGCCACATCAATTTTCCGGTGCCCGTGCCGTGCAGCCAATCGCGGCCCGGTAGGATCTCCCGCTGCAAGTCGAGCGGTGCCCACACATCCGGGTGCTGTCCGCTGGTCTCCCCGGCAAAGCCGGCCGGCGCAACACCTCCGATGGTCAGCACCGCCTTGCGAATCGTAACCGGCATTCCAAGGACATCCATGCGTCCGCCGAACCGCCGGCGCCAGTAATCGTGACTGATCACCACTTGCCGCCCGCCTCGATCGCCAGCACGGCCAATTTGCGGCGCGACGCCCAGAATGTCGAAATAGCCCGACGACACCATTCGCCCGCTGACGTTTTCAGGCTCGCCGCCCTCGACCCGGATCTGCCATTCGTCGAGCGAGGATTGCGACGCCATCAATCCCGAGAATACGTCCGCGCTTTCGCGTAACTGCTCGAATTCGGCGTAGGTCAGTAAGGACCTCTCGCCGTCCTCCGACCCGTTGTTCACTCCCGAACTGTTCGGATCGGAGAGCATCACCAGCCGCTCCGGTTCCTGTATTAAAGGAAGCGCCGACCGCAGCACGCCGTTCCATAAACTGAACATCGCCGTATTCGCGCCGATGCCGAGCGCAAGCGAGAGAATCGCCACGGCCGTGAATGCCGGGCCTCCGGCCATGGTTCGCAGCGCGTACCGTACGTCTTGCAGAATCACGTGTCCATGCTCCTTTGGCGCGACCGTGATCGCGTCCCGCGCTGCGCGCAGCCACACCGCCGCCTCGTCCTTCCGCGCTCCGCGACGCCGTGCGTCGTCGAGTTGCTCGGCGAACAGGAGCTGCATCTCGCCGCCGTATTCGTGACGGAACGCCGCCGGATAGCACCACAGCAGCGCCCGGTAGACCGACTCCGCCTTCATGGCCGTCCGGTAACCAGGCCCGTCGCCCGAGCCTGGCTCAACATGCTGCGCAGCCGCGCGGCTTCGGCTTCGGCCGCGCGCCGGCCGAACCTGGTAAGCCGGTAGTACCGCCGCCGTTCGTCGGTATTGTCCGGCTCGGGATTCTCGCTCAGTTCTTGTATCAACCCTTGTTCGAGCATCCGCCGGATCGCGCTATAGAGCGTTCCCGGACTCAGTTCCACCTTGCCGCCCGTGCGAGCCGAGGTGTCCTGCATGATGGAGTAGCCGTGGCGGTCCTTTCCGGCAAGGGCGATGAGGACATGGAATACCGCCGTGGGAAGCGGAAGCAACGATTCGGGGTCGAGGTTGGGCATGAGTTCTCTATCGTCTCCAACTATATCTAGTGTCGATATAGTTGTCAACGATAGAGTTCAGCCGGGTCTCGTAGCGCGATGTCGCGTACCCGCGACAGATGTTTCCTACGCGACGTGGGTCAACTGGATGACCTTCTTCTGAATCGCGTATTGCACCAGTTGCGCCTTGTTGTGGATATCGAGCTTCCGCATGAGGTTGAACTTGTGCGCCTCGATCGTCTTTCCGCTCAGGTTCAGACTGGAGGCGATCTCTTTGACCGAGAGTCCCTCGGCCAGCATCTTCAACACCTCTTTTTCACGCGGCGTGAGCGTGGCGAAGCGTGGTTGGTGGTGATCGGTTCGTACACGCGAACGGAAATCGTCCACAAGTTGCGACAGCATCCGGGGGCTCAAGAAACTACCGCCGCGGCAAACGTCCCGCACGGCGGCAATCAGCTGTGTGACAGGGCAGTCCTTGAGAATATAACCCGCCGCGCCAACTTCCATGCACTGCACGAGATAATCCTCATCGTCGTACATCGTAAGGATCACCACTTTGGTCTCCGGCCGGTTCTTACGAATTTGGCGGACCGCCTCGAAGCAGCTCACGCCAGGCATGCCGATATCCATCAGGATCACGTCCGGCCGCAGTTCGGCCGCCTTCACGATCGCGTCGGCCGCGTGATCGGCTTCCTCAACCACGTCGATGTCGGATTCCGCCGACAGCAATGTCTTGATTCCATGACGAAACAGCGAGTGGTCGTCGGTGAGCAGTACTCGAATGGATTTCATTTTTCCCTCGGGCCGGTATCCGGCGTTCTACTTACTTATCGGCAGTTCGATGGAAATATTCGTGCCTTTTCCGGGCCGGCTCGTTACTGTCAGCCTGCCTCCAAGCAAGCCCACGCGTTCCCGAATCCCCGCAAGGCCAAACGAATTGAGCTTTTTCGCGGCAACCCCGGGATCGAAGCCGACTCCATCGTCCTCAACGCTTAGTACGACAAGACTATCGGTAGACCGGAGCCGAATGTTTACGGTGGACGCCGAGGAATGCTTGGCGACGTTGTTGAGGCACTCCTGAACCAAGCGGTAAGTTACGATCTCGGTCTCCGGGCTCAGCCGGGCCGCCCCGGTGAGCATGCCTCCCGTCACGTGCAACCTGATTTTTGCCGGTGAGTAGGCGCGGAAGCGCCTCGCAAGCTGTTTCAGTGCGGACGCCAGGCCCAGTTGTTCAAGAACCGCGGGGCTGAGGTCGCTGATGATCCTGCGGATCTCGACAATCACACCCTCGGTCACTTCCCGCGTCGCGGCGAGGCTCTCACGCACCTTCTTCAGTTCGCCGGGCAGGGTCTTTTCGATCATTTCGAGTTGAAGACGGATACACAACATGGCTTGGCCGGCTTCATCGTGCAGTTCACGGCTGATCCGCCGCCGCTCTTCTTCCTCCACCCGCAGCAGGTGCTCGCTCAATTTTCGCACTTGAGTTTCGCGCGCTTTCAGATCCTCGATGAGCCGCGTCTTTTCCGTGGCCAAAAGGAAGCGCTCTCCGGCCGCCTCAAGCAACTGCAGTTCACGCGGCAGCCAACGGTATCGCGTGGGGAATCCAAATTGCACGACGGCGGCCAGATGGCCATTCGCGAAGTGGGGGATCGACCAGTAGGATGCGAACCCCTCTCTGGCGAGTTCGGCTTCGAGCACGCTTTTTCCCCGGCCGGCGCCTTCGAGGAACTGCGGGCGAGAGGCTCTCTTTCGCCATTCCTTCCCAAAGACCCGGGTTCCATCCGGCTCGGCGGGGACGAGTATGAGCCGGCCCGCCGATGCCCGGAAGGTCCGAATGAGGATCTTAAGGAACCGTTCCAGCATGTCGTCCAGGTTCGCGGCCTCGAGCTCGGCGCGGAACAGTTCGAAAAATGCCCGCGACTCCTCCTCCCGCACCTGATAGAAGGCATTGTTCAACGTAAGCAGAACGCAGAATTGAAGCTGATCGCGCACCCACTGAAACTCCCGGTGACGATCCGGAAGCAACCCTTTCAAAAGCGGATCGAGCAAGGTGTCGTATTCCCGAAGCGCCTTTACGATCTCACCGGGAGGAATGTTCAACTTGGCGAGCCTGCGCCCGCTATAGGCGACCTGTTCGAAGAAGTCCGCCGGGTCGCGCCCTGACGCAAGCCGCTTCATCGCCGCGCCAGGCGTAATCTCGCAGAGCGCTTTTCGCTGGCTCGCGTCGAAGCGGCCGGCAAGCAAACGGTGAAAGCGCCGCTCGAGCAAAGTAGCATGAGGACTTACAAACCGCGATAGATCTGACAGCTGGGTCCTGAGCTGGTCGCCCAATACGTCCGCGCCATCGGCGAGGACCGGGCCGGAGGGAGAAGCCTGCACTGGCTCCAGGTTACTCCGTCCCTCCACGGGAACGCAACATGGCCGCGACGGACTCGTGCCCGTTTGTGAGAGCCCCGTGAAGCGGCGTGAAGCCGGCCTTGTTGCGAGCGTTGACGGAAGCGCCCCGATCGAGCAGCAGCGCAGCCACGTCAAGACGTCCCCAGGATGCCGCGTGATAAAGCGGCGTCGATCCCGTCTCGCCGTCCGCGGCGTTCAGGCCGGCCCCGCGATCAAGCAAAAGCGCCGCGATGTCCTTAAATCCCCCGAGAGCCGCGTCATGAAGCGCGGTGGACCCGTAGGAATTGGTGGCGTTCACGCTGGCGCCCGCGCGAAGAAGAATTTCGATCAGGCCGAGGCGCCCCTTCAGTGCGGCGTCGCCGAGAGGAGTGTTACCTTCCTTGCTCTTCGCGTTGACATCCGCGCCTTTCGAGATCAGCAATGAAACCATATCCGTCTGGCCCTTGATTACGGCATCATGGAGCAAGCTCTCTCCCTTTGCCGATCGTGAAAATTTTCCAGCGCCCTTCGAGAGCAGCAGTTCGACGACCGCCGCGTGCTGAAACCGGGCCGCGCGATCGAGCGGCGTCAGCCCGTTCCGGTCGGCGGCGTTCAGGTCCGCGCCGCCCGCGAGGAGCGCTTCGGCGACCTCGCGATGTCCTTTCTCGGCGGCCTCGGCAAGTGGAGTCGCCCCCGTCTCGCGATCGCCGGGATTAGGCTTCGCGCCTTTCGACAGCAGCAGGCGCGCGATGGACGGGTGCCCCTTCCAGGCCGCCTCGTGCAGTGGCGTCGAGCCGCTCGTGTCGGACGCATTGACATCGGCGCCGGCCGCGATCAACATCCCCGCGATCTCTGTGTAGCCGCGATCGGCGGCCAGATGCAGTGCGGTGGACCCGGAGCGGTAGCGGGCATTAACGGACGCGCCGCGGGCCACGAGGAGCCTGACGAGATCGACGTGATTCTTGATGACCGCGTAGTGAAGAGGCGTCGACCCGGCCTCGCTGTGCGCCGCATTGACGTCCGCCCCCTTCGAGACCAGCCAGGCCGCAACCTCCGTGAAACCACCCCATGCTGCGTCATGAAGAGGCGTGGAGCCGAGCGAATCCCGCGTGTCCACGGCTTCTCCCGCGGCCAGCGCCGCCTTCACGCGAGGCAGTTCGCCCGATTTCACGGCATCGTGCAGATCTTCGGCCCTCGCCATTCCGGTGAGCCAGAGTGCCGCAAATGAAACCACGGCGGTTCGCATCAATAGTTCAATTGTAGCGGCCCGCCGCGAGGGTTAGAAACTGCGCGAGTAGCCGATCAGAAGGACGCCGTCGGCGAACGCAGCGTCGCCATGGGTCCCGTTGCGGACATCCTGGACGCTTCGAGTACGGTCGCGATGAACAGCGATCCCGTAGCTGAAGGACCAGAGGTTCCGTCCCTGGGAGTACTGAACGCCTGGCTCGACGGATACGCCGTATCCCGGACGCCGGAAACCGTCTTCCCGCCCGATCTTGTCGCGCGCTGGAACGCCCTCGACGCGTCCTGCAACGCTCACGGCAATTCCACGGAGCTTGGGTACCGCGTAGCCAAGGCCGCCACGAACAAGGTACACGTCCGGAACAGACAGCCCACCCACGCGGGCGCCCGGAGTGGTAGCCGTATAGGTGTTTCGGGGATTGAACAGGTACACTCCGGTTGAATACAGCGTGAATCGCCGGGGGAGCGCCTTGTACGCAAGATAGTCGACGGAAAAGCCCGTCCCGGCATCGCCCAACTGAATAGACTGATCGACGGTTGTAACCGTATTACTCGGCGTCGGGGTGCCCGTGATTGCGCTGGTCGCATTAGGCTTCCCAGTAGGCAGCTTCAGCGAAAAGCCAACTTGAATATTTTGCCGGGATTCGGTGGGCGGACGGAAGACCCAGAACTTCGCTCCGACGGACATGTCCCCCAGGCCCGTGACTTCCGTGACCCCTTTGGTCCGATGGTTGATGCGATCGGCGTCCATGACGGGAGCGCTGAAGTTGACGGACCAGCGGCGGCTCACACGGTAACTTAACGCGAGGTCGAACAGGTGGATTTTGTTCTCCTGCTGCGTATCGAGCAACATCCGCTGTGGCTGCTCGACATCTCCCACGAAGTGACGGTTCGAATCCTGCCAGCGATAGCCGAGACTCAACTGCCAACGTCCCGAGGATGAGCGGCCGGACATTGCGGCAGTACTGCCACTGTTTGCGGTTCCTCCCCCGCCGTGTTCACTGCCACCACATAGCGCGCCAAGCACGGGCGCGCCTTGTCTTGCGGCCACTCAACCCTGGGCGTAGGCCAGTTGGCCCGCGCCAATCAAGCCAAGCGACGCCACGAAGATGGGCGTACACAAGATCTGAATTTTTGTCATTATCCTTCCTCCGATTGTTTCAGTATGAGAGACCGGGGCAGACGATGCCAATAACATTAATGCATTAGTTTCTTCGTATTAAGAGATATTGGCCAGACGGACGCCCAGCATGCATCATCTGGCGAAGCGCCGCAATGTCCAACCCGCCCTTTGCCATCCTGTCGATGGAATTCCAATTTCCCGCTACCGTGAGCGGTAGATAGTGGAGACGGGTAGTCGGGCGCATCCACTTAGCGCGCAGACGATGTGAATCCGGTTATCGTCCCGCAGCGGCGTCCCAAGATTGTGAACCTGCTCCTCATCGAGATGCGGAAGCGAAAGCCCGGAAATTCGCGATCCAGACCTTAGTAGCAATTCGTCCAAGGTTGCCGCGGCCGCCTGGACTTCGCTTCTCCTCCCGGTGTACGAACGCAACGGGCCGGGTATGTAGACGATCATCGCTCGGCCGCTTCCACGGAGTAGATATGCGGCAGATGCCGCGCCAGGCAGCTCCAATGCCCGCCTTCGTCGCAGCTGCCCCAGATTTCGCCGTTGGTGGTTCCGAAGTAAATTCCAACGGGATCGCAGGTATCCGCGCACATCGCTTGCCGTTTGACGGTGAGCCACGCATGAGATTGGGGCAATCCCCTATTCTGCCGCTTCCAGGTCTTCCCCGAAGTACGGGTCGCGTACACGGCAGGCTTTCCGCCCGGACTGGTGCGCGGCCAGACGGACGTACCGTCCATGGGAAACACCCACGCGGCCGATGGCTGCCGGGGATGGAGCACAATTGCGAAGCCGATGTCTCCCACGCGTTTCGGCATCGTTGCTCCAATGCGAACCCACTCCGCGCCGCCGGAACGGTCCATCCGGTAGATGCCGCAGTGGTTTTGTTGATACAGAATATCGGGAGCAAGGGGATGGAGACGAATGCAGTGCGGATCGTGCCCGTATTCCACGTTGGGATCGGGTAGGAAGTCCGCGGCCTGCCCTTTGTTGATCGGCAGCCAACTCGATCCGGCGTCCCAGCTCTCAAACACTCCCCCTCGAGACAGGCCGAGATACATGTGTTTGGGATCGCGAGGATCGATCAACACCGAATGCAGCTTAGGGCCGTCGGGAGTACCGTCCTGGTCGCCTCCGCACCAAGCATCGCGCATTGGATTTTCATTAAAACCGTCCACTCCGTCCCACGCCGCTCCGCCATCGATGGAACGAAACAAACCCTGCGGCGACGTACCCGCATACCAGACACCAGGCTCGCTTTGATGTCCCGGTGTGAGCCAGAAGACATGATCCACCACGCGGCCTTTTTGTCCTTCAGGCGCTTTGTGGAAGGCGGGCGGGCGCTCCGCTTCCTTCCATGTCCGCCCAAGGTCGCGCGAGCGAAATACGGTCGGACCGAGGTGTCCGGTCCGGGCGGCCACCAGCAGCGTTCGCCGGTCTCTTGGATCGAGCATGACGTGATGCACGCTGTGTCCAAGAAACATGGGCTTGCCAAGGTTCCAATCGCGGCGCGATGGGTTGCCGCGAAGGATAAAGGCTCCTTTTCGAGTTCCAATGAGCAGATTTGTCATCGGTTGGCGCCTCGGTGTTTTTAGTCCTTCAGACTATTACCCAAAAGGTGAAAGGTTCTCGTCCAATGAGGTTTATTATAGTTCGATTGATGCCGATTGCGGGATCTCAATCCCCGGAAACGCGTCCAGGGGCGATGGGATACAACCGGAGCCAGGACGGCGCGGTACCTGGAACACCCCACCGCACTTTCACGCTTGTAACTGCCAGCATCAGCAGCACGACTCCTACCGCGAGGCTCGCGGTTCCGGCGATGGTCATCTGCTCTTTCCACGCGCCGAGCCAGCGCCCGTAGACCAATTCGATGTGAACCCAGTACACAAGCAGCGAGTGAGTTCCAAGCATCCTGATCCAACTCCAGCCCGGGGTATCTTCGCCCCCCACCCAAACGAATGCTCCCGCGCCGAGCCAGCAGATCAGGCCTAGCTTCACGGCTACCAGTGCAGGGCTGTCGAGCCAGAAATCGGCTTTGGAATAGAGCGAATAAGGCAAGTCCGAGGCATAGCGTCCACCGATAATCAGTCCAGTGCCAAGCAGTGCGGCCCACTGCATCGCGCGCTCCTTATGGCCCGGCTGAAGCAGGCGGATCAGGCTGCCCGCGCTTACTCCGAACGCCAGGAAAGAGGCCCAGGGAAAGAAGGTGAAGCCGGTGTAGCTGGGAGCGAGGTAACTTTTCATCAGCAGAGGCACGCCGCTCCAATCCGCTTGCGACATCAGGGGCGACGCCGCGGAGATCGCGATGCCAAGCACCGCCGCGAAGCGGACTCGCTCGGCCGTCTGGAAAGCGCCGAGTAGCGACATCAGCATGGCCGCGAGCCCCATGCAGTTCAAAATATCCACGCGCGTGATATCTTCCCAGACGGTTTGCGGCCGGCCAAAGAGGAAAAGCTGCAAGCGGAATAGAAACGCGACCGCCAACAGGTAGCCGGCTCTTCGCAAGCCCGCGGTAATCCTTTGCATTGCGGGCGCCCCTTGCCGTTCCCGCCGGTCGAGCAGGAATGCAAGCGTGACACCTGTGAGAAAGAGGAAGATCGCGGGCGGCATCCCGCCTACGAACTGTGAAAGGGCGTACGGGCCTGTATTCCGCAGGTCGTTACGCGTGAAGGAGTGGAACGTGTGCCCAATCAGCATGACTACCGCGGCGACACCGCGCATCCAATCCAGGTAGTCCAGCCGCTGAGAGCTCAAAGCCGGTTGCACCAAATTCGATTTTATCCTATTTCTGCGGGAACTCGCGCTTCACGCCTCGAGGCAACTTCATCGACAACGCCGATCCTGCCAGCGGCGGGTTGATCTTGACTTCCGTGTAGGAAACCAGCGAGTAGTCACCTGCCGGGAAGTAAAGCTTCTGCCGCGCGGGGTACGCGCCGCGCGAAGTGATCCAGAGTTCAGCCTTTTTGAGATGCTTCAGGATTTCGGATGACGCCGGTGTCAGCTCCAGGTGGGCGGTTGGCTGACCTTCCAGCACCTCCTCGCCGAGGAGTTGAATCTTGTAACGTTCGGCCAGATCCTTGCCTGACGATCCGAAACCAAGCAGCAGAAACTGTTCAAGGGTCTGCCGGTTCTTTCCGACGTCGTACTCCTGAACAGTTTGAAGCTTCGGGAAATACAATTCCAGCTTTTTTCCGCTCAGCAGAACCGATTTTCTGTTTGGCTCCGTCAGTTCAATGAGCATGGTCATCTCGCCCGGCGTGGCCCGTCGTAGCGCGATCGTGCCGCGATCGGTGTTGTCCTCGTTCACCACGCCCTGATGCGAGACCCATTGCACCTTCGCCGACATCGCTCTGAAGGATGCCGAGGCAACGTCCATCGCGGCGAGGGTCTGTTCAAGCGTGGCCGCGTTAGCGAGCGCGGCGAACGAAAGAAAAAGGGTCAATGCCTTGTTCATCAAGGGCGCGTGAAGGCCATATAGCCCTTCACTTCCTTCTCCGAATCGAAGATCTTCTCGACGCGAGTCACTACCTGGGCCTTTCCGGTGCGGCTTTTCAGCATCTCTGATATCTTGGACAGTTGCTGCGGCTCCGGCGTTTCCGCTAAAAGCTCAGGCTCGATCCAGAACACGTTGCTGCCATGCTCTGCGGGCAGCATTGCGATGTCGCTCGCTTTTGAAATGCGCGGCTGATCGAGAAACCAGTCGCGAGGCGTGAGAAACAGGAAGCCCAGAATAACCGCGACGATCACGTCGTACTGCCACGACCCGCGCGCGAAATCCCAGAAAATGAACCGCTTAGCCTCGGCGAAAAATCCCATGCAACTTAATGATAGCGAATCAGAAGAGGGGAGTTCTCGGTCCCTGCTTCACGGTTGCGCCTAGAGTTCCGACGCCCTCGATCCGTGCCCGTACGCGGTCGCCCGCCTTGATGCGCGCGCCCTTCGGACATCCGGTCGAAATCAGGTCGCCCGGATGAAGCGTCATGAAGTCGCTGTGGAATCGGACGAGTTCAAATGGCCGGGTGCGCATGTGGTGAACGAAGTCGCGAGAGCAGATGCCGCCGTTGTGCTCGGTAATGACTTCAAGCGCGTTGACGTCCGCAATCTCATCCGCCGTGACAATTACGGGACCGAAGCTGAAAAACGTGTCGATGCTCTTCGAACGCGTGAGGTATCGCGTGTTTTTCCGCAGTACGTCGAGAGCCGTGAGGTCGAGCGTCGTGGTATAGCCGAAAATCACGTCCTGGATGTTGCCCGCCGGGACGAAGCGGCAGGTCTTCCCGATCACGACGCCCAACTCGCCTTCCGCGTCCACATCGTCTGAAACCTCGGGCGGCGGAAGCTGGATTTCGCCGCCGGGCTGGAACATGCACGACGCCGGCTTCATGAAGCTACCCGGCTCCTCCGGCTGGACGGCGTCAATGTCTTCGGCATGCGAAAGATAGTTGAGTCCGATGCACCATATTTTCGGTGGCACAGTGTAGGGCAGGCGCGGCTGCACTTCGGCGAGCGGCAAGGTCGTGGCGCCCTCCGGATGCACTTCCGCTCCGGTACGGATGATTTCGAGCAGGTCGTTCGGGACCCGCGTGCCATGCTTGGCGTTAATCTCGTCAATCGGCGCGACGCCGGTGGCTGTCAGTACGCCGGCGTGCAACTGGCCGGAATGAAGAAAGGTCAGAAATTTCATATTGCGGCAACCGCGCCACCGTCGACGCGAATGACGGAGCCGGTGAGATAGGAAGCGCGCTCGGAAGCCAGATAGGCAACGGTGGCACCGAACTCCTCGGGCGTTCCGTAGCGCTTGAGTGGAACGGCCGCGACACGCTCCTTGCGGATATCGTCGAGTGGCCGGCCGGTCTTATCGGCCGTTGCCTGATCAAGCGATGCAGTGCGTGCGGTGAGTATCCTGCCTGGCGCGACGCATGAAACCAGGATGTTATCTCCCGCCACTTCGGAGGCGAGCGTCTTCGCCCATCCGGCAAGCGCGGGCCGGAAGGCATTCGAAATGATGAGTCCGGGGATAGGCTGTTCTACCGACGACGAAACGATGTTTACGATGCGTCCCCACTTCGCGGCACGCATGCTCGGTAGCGCGGCGCGAGTAAGCCGAAGGGCGCTCAGGAAGACTTGTTCGAAGGACGACATCCATTGCTCTTCCGTAATGGAGTCGAACGTGCCGGGTGGCGGGCCGCCGCAGTTATTCACCAGAATCGATATGCCGCCGAGTTTGTCGTTCACTTTAGCGACAGCGGACGCAATGCTTTCAGCCTTCGAAAGATCGCAGGCCACGGTCATTGCCGCGCCGATCTCGGCGGCGACGCGATCCAGTTCGTCCTGGCGGCGGCTGAGAATCGCGACGCGTCCGCCCTCGGCTGCAATCGCCCGCGCACTCGCCATTCCAAGTCCCTGGCTGGCGGCGGCGACCAGCGCAACTTTACCACTGAGTCCAAGATCCATAAGGTATTTCATGAAGTATAGCGTCTTGAGAAGCGCGGTGCGCATGAAGGCGAGAAACATTGCCGAAATGCGCAGGCGCCGAAGTTGGGACGGGCCTCCCGGCGGGTCAATAGCCCCGGCAGAGGCCTCGCAACTCGCTCTAACGATCCATCAAACAGGTCGTACTCCGCAATTATTTCAAACCCACACGGTCAGTCGTTCGAGGTCCCGGCCACATACACCTGCGTCTGCCCGGTGCGGTCGCTCGCGAACGCGACCAGTTTTTCATCCGGCGAAAACGAAGGATGCGGGTGAGTCCACTGCGGGCCGTAGACCGAGTCCGTGGCGACCTCCATCCAACTCAGCGCGCCGGATTTGGCCTCGCTCTGGGCCGCGCGAAAATCCTCGGCTAGCGCGTATCGCGATGTCTTCCACTGCGTTCCACGATTGCTCGATTCGCTCAGACATACCTGATGGCGGAGGCCCGTTGCCACATCCGTAATCCAGATTCCCTCATCCGGATGATTGGTATCGCAGAGGACAGCGCTTCCCGTGCGATTCGGAGTGATGTGCCATGCGTTGAACTCCGCGATCGTTCGTCGTTCCCGGGTGGCCCAGTCCATGCTGCACAGCGCGTGTGGCCAGACCGTAAAGACCAGATCGCCGGTCGCACCGAGGAAAGTTTCGTGAACGATGAACTCATCGTTACCGTGCACGTAAAGGCATTCGAGAGCCGTGCCGTCGCGGCGAACGCGGTGCATGCGCGGCGCGGGGTCGCCCGAAAACTCGATCCATTCCGGGTCGAGCGGATGAAACTGCGGATGGATCACGGTACGTGGAAATGGGATCATGCGCCACTCGGAGCTGTCCGCGCGGCCTACGACAATGCCGCTCTGCGTACCCTGCCGGAAAGCCGCCGTGATCCACTCGCCACCTGCTCCAAGCGAGCATTCTCCAAGCTGTGCGCCGGGAAATCCGGCGATCGAGTGTTCGTCGAGAGTGCGGCGGTCAATCGACCAGACGGCGCCGCCGCGCACAAAGAAGATCGACTCACCGGAGGGATGGATCGCCGGCGAGAACGGATGGATGGGCGGCCCGTCCGTCAACTGGCGAATCTCGCCGTCCGGGAATCGCGCGATCTCGAACAACTGCGCGCCGCCTGAGCGGTAGGAGACAAAGATCAGCGATCGGCCATCGGGCGTGAACGAGCTTTGAAGAAAATAGGTTGCGTGGCTCAGGGAGGCGTGGTTCGTGAGTTGATGAATCAGCGCGCCGGTCGCGGCGTCGCGACGCGTGGAGTGTTCGGAGGGAAAGACCTCGCCCTTCATTTCACTGCAATCCCAAGTACAGATTGCGGCCCTTTACGAGCGCTTCCATCTTGCGGTCCGCGACGGAACGCTTCACCATCCAGAATCCGCAATCGGGATGGACCCAGCCGAGGCGATTCGGACCGAGCGTCTTCTCCGCGGCTGCCATGCGGCGTGCAATTTCGTCAGGCGTTTCCACATGATTCACCTTGACATCAACCACGCCGATACCGATCTTGATCTTGGGATCTACATTCTTGAGCGCGTCGAGATCGCCCGGCGGCCGGTGAGCGAGTTCGAGAACCAGATGATCGACATGCAGCGCGTTGAGGAAATCAACGAGCGACTGCCAGTCCCCCTTCTGAATCGTCTGGCCGCCGTAGTTGCCGAAGCAGAGGTGCACGGCGCGCTCTGTCTTCACGCGGTCGAGCAGCAGGTTGATGGCGCGCGCTGCCATGGGCCCGTCCGAGCGGTTGCCCGTGATATTCGCCTCATCGATCTGGAGGCAGGCGCAGGGCAGATTAGCCACCTGATCAGCGAGAACGCCAGCCACTGCCATGAGCAGCGCTTCGAAATCGCCGTAGTGGTTGTCTAGCAGGGTTCGCGCAAGCATGTAAGGGCTCGTGACGGTGAACTTGAAGTCGCCACCCGCGACTGAGGACGCGGTTTCGCAATCAGCGATCAGGTTGAGCCCTCCTTCGCCGATCGGTCCTGTGACCACGCCTGCGGGTTTGCGGCGAAAGCCCATCGTTGACTTGCGTCCGAAGGCCTCCCAATCGCTGCGTCCGAGCTGTGTGCGGATGCCCGCCAAGGGCGCGACGAAGTAATCGATCATGCCGTTGGTATCGGGGTGGCTGACATCGAAGCGGTAGAGTTCTCCGTCGGTCGGAAGATCGATGCCGGCCTGGCGTTGGATATCGAAGACGACTCGGGTCGCATCCGTGCGGGCCTGATCGCTCGGAAGCGCAGCAAGCCAATCAGGGACAGGGTAGGAGCCTACTGTGGTGGTCAGGATATTCGGTTTCAAAGGGAATTATACCCTGCCGGGTTTTGAGCCGGCTGCGGCTTTCCGGGCCTTGGCGGGGAGTTGCTCGAAGCGCAAGGCAGTTCACGCGATCGCGACCGATCTCGCTGGGCACAAGGCAAACCTCCGAAGCGTGCGGATTACCTGAGTCCGAGGGCTACTGGCTCGCCACGAAGCGGTTGTAACTGGCCGTAAAACGAACGTGGTTTATTTAGCCGGTCTTCCTCCTCGAACCCGCCGGGCTGCCACGTCTCTCGTCTAACACCTGGCTGAGCAACGTCTTGATTACCGCTTGCCTGCTGACATTGGGTCCTTTCCTAGACGTTTTCGGCATATGCTTGTTCTTCCTCCTCGGTCGCTTTCCAGGCCGTGATCAGATGGTGATACACCTGATCGAAGATCTCCCGCGCCTCGTGCAGGCTGACGCCATGGTTTCGCTTGACCTGCCTGCTCTTCTCATGGTCGAACTCGAAGCGCATCGTTTTGTATAACTGTTATACGGCCGAATTGCCAGCGAGTCCTACGGAGTCCCCTCCCGCGCATTCCGCCCACCCGCGCCCGGTTGCGCGCTCTCGGCCGCTACCCCTATCATGAAAGTACACTATGCGAAACCTATCGCTCTCGCTTTTGCTTCAACTGGGTATTTTCACCTCTCTGGGAATTGCCCAAAACATTACCGCATCGATCACCGGAACCGTATCCGATTCGACCGGCGCCGCCGTCCCCAACGCCAAAATCGTTGCCACCAACGCGGGCACAGGCCTCACCTACACGGCACAGACCAACGGCTCGGGCGTCTACAACCTTTCGTTCCTCGCTGTCGGAAGGTACAACATCGTCGCGGAAAACAGCGGATTCAAGAAGTCCACGCTCGGACCCTTCACGCTCGAAGTCAACCAGATCGCGCGCGTCAACTTCAAGCTCGAAGTCGGCGAACTGACGCAAACCGTGGAAGTCTCGAGCGCGGCGCCCATACTTCAAACGGAATCTACTGCCACGGGCGATGCGATTAACTCCACCAAGCTCACTGCGCTCCCGTTGAACGGCCGCAACTTCGCCAGCCTGACGCTTCTGATCCCCGGCGCCATCAGCACTAATCCCAGCCTGATGAACACTTCCGCCCGATTCCAGGGCAGCGGCAGCCGTCCGCAGGTGAACGGAAACCGCGAGCAGACGAATAACTTCCTGCTAGACGGCGTGGAAACCGGCGAAACCGTCGGCAACCGCATCGGCTACCAGCCCAACGTGGACGCGCTAGAAGAAGTGAAAGTGATCACCGGGAACGGTGGCGGCGAATACGGCAATGTCGGCGGCGCGAGCGTGGTTATGACTCTTAAGAGCGGAACCAACGAGTTCCATGGCAACGTGTTCGAGTTTCTCCGCAACGATAAGCTCGACGCGAACGGTTACTTTGCCAATCGCGCCGGTCAAAAGCGCAATGCATTCCGCCGCAATATCTTCGGCGGCACCTTTGGCGGGCCGATCGCCAAGAACAAAGCGTTCTTCTTCATGGACTACGAGGGCTCCGAGCAGCGCGCGTCGGGTCCGGCGGCCGCGAGTGTCTCGCCCCAGGCTTGGCGCACGGGCGACCTTTCCCGATTCCTTTCCGTGAATCAGATTGTACGCGATCCGCAGACTGGCGCTGACCCCGGCTCGCGCGTCCCGTTCCCGGGCAATATCATTCCAGCGGCGCGCATCACCAATCCAGTCGCGCAAAAGCTGTTCAGCAGCCCCGACCTTTATCCGCTTCCAAACAACAACGGCTCAGGCGCTCTGGCCGTGACGAACAATTATCTTTCAAGTCAGGCGAGCAAACTCGGAAACCACCAGGCTGACGCCAAAGTTGACTTCCGCCTGTCGAACAAGGATACACTGTCCGGCCGTTGGTCGATTGGACGATATTCAGCCCTCGGCTCGCGGGCCGCGCTGCCGGTCTTGTTGACCAACGGTACCGAAGGCCCAACCACGAGCGCCGTTGTTAGCTGGACGCGATCCTACACGCCGCGTCTGGTGAACGAGACCCGCGTTTCCTACAGCCGCACCGGCGTCGCCGACAACACCATCGACTGGTCGGGCCAGCTCGGCGCTGACGGGAACGGGAAGCTCGGAATCGCCGGCGGCCAACCGATCCCAGGCATCAGCGGCATCACGATCGGCGGCGGCCTGTCCAACATTGGCGCGGGAGCGTCCATCGCCGATTCCAAGCAGAACAACTATCAGGGCCAGACCCACTTTACCTATCAGGCGGGAGCGCACCTGCTCAAGTTCGGCGGACAGTTGTTCCGCGCGCAGCAGAACCACTATTACGCCGGAAATAACGGGGCGCTCGGCACCTTTACCTACTCGGGGGGTTATTCAGGCCTCGATTACGGCGACTTCCTGCTCAACACGCTCTCCGCCAAAGGCCGCGGCGCTGTCACCGGCAAGTGGGGACAGCGGCACTGGCGCAACGCCGTCTACTTCCAGGACGATTGGAAAGCCCGCCGCAACCTCACCGTGAACCTTGGCCTGCGCTGGGAATACATTTCGCCGCTGTATGAGGTTGCCGACCGCCAGGTGAACATCAACACCTACACCGGCGCGCTCATCTATCCCGGCAAGTCCGAGTTCGGCCGCGCGCTTTATAAACCCTACCGCAAGCAGTTCATGCCCACCATCGGCATGGCGTGGACTCCGGAGCGCTTTAACAACAAGATGGTTGTCCGCGCAGGTTACCGCTTTTCGAGCTTCCTCGAAGGCACCGGCGCAAACCTCCGCTTGCCGCTCAATCCACCGTTCTTCATCGAATCGAACGTAAACTATGACGCTCGCACCCCCGGTGACATTCGAGCCGGGTTTGCCGATGTCGTCGGAGCCGGCGATCTCACAGGTCCCCGCACCGGCCCCGCCCCGTTCTATCAGGCGCGCGCCTGGGATCTGGATCTGCGGCCGCAGTTCACCAATCAATACAACATCTCCATCGAGTACCAACTGGCGAATGCAACTTCTATTTCAGCGGCCTTTGTCGGAAATAAAGCCACCCACCTGATCGTCCCTCATGAAGCCAATCAGCCTCTCCCGGGAACGGGACCGTTCAACACGTGGGCGCCTCTGAACGACCGCCGGCCGTTGGCGAAGTCGCTTCCGAACGTCGGCAACATCGCCCTCACCGAATCGAGCGGCACAAGCCAATACAACTCGCTTCAGATGACGGCGAAACACAGGATGGGCGCGGGCTTGGAGTTGATCTCCGCCTTCACCTTCTCGAAGACGCTGACCGACAACCTGGGATACTACGGCTGCGGC
>SHUI01000301.1 GCA_009697455.1 Bryobacterales bacterium | reverse complement strand
AGAGAGGGCGAAGCTCCTGTTGAGAGCGGTCCATCAACTGCATCATTTCGGCGACGCTCATTCCATAGTCGGCCACCTGCAAGTGAAAGTAACTCGAAAAGCCGAGTTCCGTCGCGACCCGGTTGCGCAGTTCGCGAAGCTCGGTCAAACTCTTCTTCAGCGCGGGACCGGTTTGCTTCGAGACCTCCCAGACTTTCTGGCGTGCAGCCATGTTCCGCGACTTGTCGAGCAACTCATCGATCTCGTTCGGACTGGTTTTCTTGACGCACTTCCCGCCCTTTTCGTCCATGCAGAAAACGAAGCCGTCCAGAATCGCGCCGGCGCGCGCTTCGGTTTGCACGCGCTTTTCGACGACCTCGGGAATGGTGCCGGGCGCTTCGGCGGCGTTGAGCAGGATCTTGTTTAGCTGACGGCGCTCAAGGTCGCTCAGCGCATCTTTTTTTGCGAGGAGTGCTCGCGTCGTGTCGATCACGTACCGGCTTCCTTCAAACGCCGCCACCGCGCCCGACGCGCCAATCCGCTCTCCTGTGTGCTGTTCGGATACGTCCGTCGCAGCCTTCCAGCTCGCCTCGGCGGCAACTGTCGTTACCTTCTGATCGATGTCGTTGTACATCGCCAGAAACTCGCGCGCCGGAGAGCCGGGTCCACCGCCCGTGCATCCGGCAAGAAAGAGAGACAAAGCCGCACCGGTTACAAATCGTTTCATAGAAACCTCAAGCATGACGCATCAGACGCTCGCGCCGTACATCTTCTCGTAATAGTCGCGATACTCGCCGCTCTTCGCGTGCGCCACCCAGTCCGTGTGATCGCGATACCATTCCACTGTTTGCCGCAGGCCGTCCGCGAAGGGAATCTCTGGCTTCCATCCGAGTTCGCCGCGGATAAGCGCGCAGTCGACCGCATAGCGTCTGTCGTGCCCCAGCCTGTCCGGGGCCCGCGTCAGCAGGGACTCCGGCCGCCCGAGCAACCTCAGCAGCAGCTTCAAGACTTCGATATTCGGCAGCGGGTTTCCGCTCCCGATGTGATAGGTCGCGCCTTTTCGCCCGCGTTCCAGCACGGCGAACAGCGCGGTCGTGTTGTCCGCCACGTGAATCCAGTCGCGCACCTGCATTCCGTCGCCGTACACAGGGATGGAACGTTCCTCAATCGCGTTGCTGATGGCGAGGGGCAACAGCTTTTCCGGGAACTGATACGGACCGTAGTTGTTGCTGGTGCGCGTGATGACCGTGTCCAACCCGAAGGTCCGCGTGGCCGCGCGGACGAAATGCTCCGCAGCCGTCTTGCTCGCGGCGTAAGGACTGCTCGGATCGAGCGGCGAATCCTCATGGAACCACTCGTCCGCTTCCATGTCGCCGCCAACCTCGTCGGTCGAAATGTGCAGGAAACGGCCAACGCCCTTCTGCCGCGCGCAGTCGAGCAGGACCTGCGTGCCCAGTACGTTCGTCCTCACAAACTCGGCCGCGCTCAGGATGCTGCGGTCCACATGCGATTCGGCGGCGAAATGCACGATCGCGTCGCATCGATCGGGCAATGCGTCGAGGACGGCGTTAGGGTCGCAGACGTCTCCCTTCACCAGCCGGTACGCGGGATTCCCTTCGACCTCCGCTAGATTCTCGAGATTCCCGGCGTAGGTCAGCTTGTCGAAATTGATCAGCGGCTGCGCGGGGTACTTCCTCACCCAGTCCCTGACGAACTGAGATCCGATGAACCCCGCCCCACCCGTTACGAAGATTGCCATGTCTTGCTCCGTTTCCCGTTTTCTCTGCTATTGAAGCATAGTGAAGGCCCGTGCCTCCGCGGCAGAGGGACGAGGGCGTCCCTCGCGTTCCAGGGGGACCGCTCCACCAAAGCCCACGTCACTCAATCACCACCAACAAATCCTTCGCCTCCACGTGCTCCCCGAGATGGACGGGCATCGCGGCAATTTTTCCCGACGCCGGCGCGTACACCGTGCTCTGCATCTTCATCGCTTCCATCACAAGCAGCTTGTCGCCTTTCGCCACCTTCTGCCCGCGCTCCACGGCGATACTCGCAACCACGCCCGGAATCGGCGCGCCCACGTGATTCGGATTGGCCGGGTCCGCCTTCGCCCGCTCCCTCGCCACCGCCTGGATCGACTTGTCGCGCACGCGCACCTCGCGCGGCTGCCCGTTCAACTCGAAGAACACGGTCCGGTCCCCCTCCGGATGCGGCTCCGACACCATCAGGAACTTCACCACCAGCGCCTTGCCGGGCTCAATCTCGACGGTGATCTCCTCTCCCGCCTGCATCCCGAAAAAGAATTGCAAGGACGGCAGTACCTCCACGTCGCCGTAAGTGGCCCGCGCGCGCGCGAATTTTTGAAACACGTCCGGATAAAGAAGGTAACTGAGCGTTTCATCCGCCGCAGCCGCGTATCCGAGTTTCTTCGTCAGCGACTCGGCGGCTCGCGCGAAATCCGCCGCCGGCATGCCCGCTCCGGGGCGTCCGCGGTGCGCTTTCGCGCCCCGTAAGATCACTTGCTGGATCTTCTTCGGCCAGCCTCCCTCAGGTTGCCCAAGCGAACCCGAGAACATTTCGACCACCGAATTCGGAATCGTCAATCCGTGACCCGCGCCCAGTTGCTCGAACTCGCGTACCGTCATCCCGTGGCTCACGAGGAAAATCGCCATGTCGCCCACGACTTTGCTCGACGGCGTCACTTTCACGATGTCCCCGAATGCCATATTCACTTCCGCGTACGTTCGCGCGATCTCCGGCCAACGCGGGCCCAAGCCCATGGATTCCGCCTGCTCCTTCAAATTCGTGTACTGTCCGCCGGGCATCTCGTGTTTGTACACCTCGGCCGACCCCGTCCGCGGACCTGTGTCGAAAGGTGCGTAACACGTCCGCACCGCTTCCCAATACTCCGAGCAGCGGCCGAGCGCGTCCTGGTCAAGCCCCGAATCGCGGTCCGTGTGCGCGAGCGCCGCGACGATCGAATTCAGGTTCGGCTGACTCGTCTGGCCGCTCATCGACGCGATGGCCGCGTCGGCCGCGTCAACCCCGGCTTCCGACGCTTTTAGAATGGTGGCCGCGTTGATGCCGCTCGTGTCATGCGTATGTAGATGGACGGGCAGCCCGGTTTCCTCGCGCAGCGCGCGCACCAGAACCTCAGCGGCGTAGGGCTTCAACAGCCCAGCCATGTCCTTGATGCCGATCACATGCGCGCCCATCTTCTCCAATTCCTTCGCCATCGAGACGTAATACTTGAGCGAGTATTTCTGGCGCTTCGGATCGAGCAGATCTCCCGTGTAGCAGATGGCCGCTTCGCACACCGCTCCGCTTCGACGCACCGCTTCGACGGGAATGCGCATGTTCGGCAGCCAGTTCAGCGAATCGAAAACACGAAAGATATCGATGCCCTGCCGGGCCGCTTCCGCGATGAATTCGCGCACAACGTTATCGGGATACGCGGTGTAGCCGACCGCGTTTGACGCCCGCAACAGCATCTGAAAACAGATATTCGGAATCGCCAGCCGGAGAGCGCGCAGCCGCGCCCAGGGGTCTTCGAGCAGAAAACGCATGGCGACGTCGAAGGTTGCGCCGCCCCACATTTCAATGCTATACAACTCCGGCAAACGCTCCGCCACGAACGCCGCGGCGGCCAGCATGTCGTAAGTGCGCATGCGGGTTGCGAGCAGCGATTGATGCGCGTCGCGGAATGTGGTGTCGGTTAGCAGCAGGCGTTTTTCGGCGCGCGTCCATTCGGCAAATTTCTCCGCGCCCAGCTCTTGCAGCCGTTGCCGCGTGCCGGGCCGCGGCGGTTCGGGCGCGGCCGCCAGGTTTGAAGCAAGCCTGGGAATGGGCGCAGCCGCGGCCGGCCGCTTCTTCCCCGCGACTTCCGGATTCCCGTTCACGATCGTGTCGCCCAGGTACGTTAGCAGTTTCGTCGCCCGGTCCTTCCTTGGCGTGAAGCGGAAGAGCGAAGGTGTCTCGTCGAGGAAAGACGTCGTGACCTTGCCTGCCTGAAACTGCGCATGGTTCACAACGTTTTCAAGAAACGGGATATTCGTCTTCACGCCGCGAATGCGGAATTCGCGCAGGGCGCGGTCCATGCGCTGGCACGCCTGAGGAAAGTCCTGGCCCCACGCCGTTACCTTCACGAGCAGCGAATCGTAGTAGGGCGTGATAATCGCTCCGCCGTAGGCCGTGCCGCCGTCGAGGCGAATCCCGAAGCCGGCCGGGGAGCGGTAGGTGTGAATTTTCCCGTAGTCCGGGACGAAGTGATTGGTGGGATCTTCGCTCGTGATGCGGCATTGCAGCGCGCAACCGTGGAGCGGCACGCCGTCCTGCAAAGGGAGCGACATCGGCGCGTCGTGAAGGCGCAAACCTTGCGCCACCTGAATCTGGCTGCGCACGATGTCGATGCCCGTCACGACTTCGGTGACCGTATGTTCCACCTGAATACGCGGATTCACCTCGATGAAGTACCACTCGCCGCTCTCGGCGTCGACAAGAAACTCGACGGTGCCCGCGCTGAAATAGCCGGCCGCGCGCGCGAGCCTGAGCGCCGCATCCGCGAGCGCGGAACGAACCTCCGGCGCTAGCCCCACGGCCGGAGCCACTTCCACGACCTTCTGGTGCCTGCGCTGGACGGAGCAATCGCGTTCGTGGAGATGCAGCAGATTGCCGTGCTTGTCGCCCAAAATCTGGACTTCCACATGCCGCGCGCGCCGGATGTAGCGTTCAAGAAAAACAGCCCCGTTACCGAACGCGCCGAGCGCCTCGCGCTGCGCCTCCTCAAGGCGGGATGGGAAATCGGCGGCCTTCTCGACCACGCGCATACCTCGTCCGCCGCCGCCGAACGCGGCCTTCACGATTAAGGGGAAACCGATCTCGTCCGCGATCTTCTTCGCCTTCGCCGGACTCGATACAGGGTGCTCCGTGCCGGGAACCACGGGCACGCCAGCCTTCTGGGCAAGCCGCCGCGCGGCCGTTTTGTCGCCGAGCAACTCCAAAAGTTCGGCACTCGGGCCTACGAATTCGATACCGGCCTTGACGCAGGCCCGGGCAAGCGCGGGGTTCTCGGAAAGAAAGCCGTAGCCAGGGTGGATCGCGTCGACGCCCTTGTCGCGGGCAAGCGCAACGATACCTTCGACGTCCAGATAGGCCTGCACCGGGCCCATGCCTTCGCCGACAAGGTACGCTTCGTCGGCCTTGAATCGGTGTAGACCGATGCGGTCTTCCTTCGAATAGATGGCAACCGTGGAGATGCCGAGTTCGCTTGCCGCGCGCATGATCCGGATGGCGATCTCGCTGCGGTTAAGCGCTAGGAGTTTTTTCATCTTGTAAAACCATTATGGAACCGGAGGGTAGGTTCCGCCTACTTGCCAGCCTGGATTTCTCATTGCGCCCGGCGAGGATTGGCGGCTGCGGGAGCGGGGCGAAAAATCGAACCGAGGCGCCGAATGGATGCACAAGTATTTTTTTATCATACGTTTGGGGTGGGGGTGACGCAGAGAAATAAATTCGGGTTTTTCGCCGTTAGCGCGGGTCTGGAGAGGTATCAGGTTGATGGGAC
>SHUI01000300.1 GCA_009697455.1 Bryobacterales bacterium | reverse complement strand
TTGAGGGCGTAGAATTCCGGAATGCCGATAGCCGGAGACCCGTCTCCGTCCTCGTTCCCCGCGATGCCCATACTCTTCGAGAACGTATAGGCAACACCAACCTGGAGGCCGCGGTTGAAACGGCGGTCGAGTTTCGCCTGTAGCGAGTCGTACTTATATGTGCCCAGACCCGTGATCTCAGCGGTGCGCTGCCCACGTCCGAATTTCTGAAACAACGGGCGGCTGGCATTGCCTCCGCCCACGCGTCCTACGTTCCGGTCGTAGTAAGCCAACTGCCCCACCGAGCGCGTGGCGACATAAGCGGCCTCGCCCACCCATCCGCCGCGGAACTGCTTCTGCATCGCGACGTTCCAGGATTGAATGTAGCCTCGCCTGAAGTTGTTCGGGTCGACCGTATTTATCGCCACGTTTCCATCAACCGGGATTACCCCATTTCCAAGATCGGGAGTGGGGATGAGCGGAATGCCATCGGCCAGGCGGCTGGCGGGTGCAAAACCGTTCGGGCTGTTCATATTCAGGGTCACAAGGATCGGATAGTTAACGCGCAAAGGACGTGCCAGGTTGTAGGGATCGTTCGTGATGCCATACCCGGCCCGGAGTACGAGCGTCTCGGAAACACGATAGGCCAGTCCCCCGCGAGGGACAAATCTCTTCTTACTCATGTTCATTCCGCAGTCCGCGGGGACTTGTCCAACTCCGCAGACGAGCATCTTGTTGGTGTTGAAGTCGTACCGCTCCACTCCACGGTCCGCGCGTGAAGGCATGGGAAAGTACTCCCACCGGACGCCATAAGAAATGGTGAGTTTCCGGCTGGCTTGCCACTGGTCGCGAGCATAGAAACTGTACAATCTCGTCTTGAGCGAAAAGGAATCCGGAATCAACTGAATCTTGCCCAGTGTATCGGTTGCCCCCAGCAGAAACGACCCGAAGGAGTTGTACTCGCTCGTGCGCGGCCCGCCGCGTAGCGAGGTCTCCCCCGCCGCAAAACCGAACCCGCCCGACGCCCCGAAAAACGCCCCGAAAAACTCCGGCTGCGTCTGGTTCAACTGCTGTTCATAGATGTCGGTTCCAAACCGGAAATTGTGGCGGCCTTTCGTCCAGTTCGCGTTCGCGACCCATTGATATTGGGGGTCGTTCAGCAAGTTCGGCTGGAAGCCATTCGGCGCGCCGAGCACGGTGAAGTTGGCGATATTGAACTGCGGCCAGCCGCCCTCAAACCAGCGTGATCCATTCGTGCCGGGTAGCCCCAGGAAAGTCCGGCCGACCTGCTCGTCCAGCCGAGGCTGCCGGCTGTCGGCTTGCAGCCTGGTGTAGCCGAAGTTGGCGTCGATGACGAAATTGGGATTGACCACGTAGGTACCCGCCAGAGTCAGGCTGGTGCTGTGCCCGATTCCCAATCCCGCCTGCCCGCCCGCAATCGGTGCCCCACCCAGTTCCGGCCCGAAAAACTGACGGTTTTGGGTGTTGAAGTGCAAATAGCTGTACCGGCCAAACGCCGTGAGCTTGGGCGAAATATTGTAATTCACCTTGGTGTCAATCGCTGGCGGTCCAAGGTGAATCGACCGGCGGCATAGTAGTTATTCTGTGTGCCGGGTCCGGTGGGCGTTGGCCAGAGGGGAAGAATCTTCCGCACAGCATCGGGCATTCGCGAGTGCGGAATCAGGCCCCCTGGAAAAGACGTCCGGCCCGAGCCATCCGTGGAACCGCTAAATGGATCGTATATCGGCCGGTCGGAGGCGGCGCCGCTCAGGTCCCCGGCGCGCATGGCGGGCGTGGGAACGCTCCCCAGAGCCGAGGCAAAGCGGTGATTGAACGTCCCCTCATAGCTCGTGAAATAGAACAGCTTGTCCTTTATGATCGGGCCGCCGACAGTAGCCCCGAATTGGTTGTAGACATCCTTCGGCTTGCGCTCGGTCACAGGCAGGAAAAATGGCTTCGCTTTCGTGGCGTTGCCGTTGTAGTACTCGAAGGCGCTGCCATGTAAGGCGTTGGTTCCGCTCTTGATCTGAACGCTGATCGCCGCCCCGCCCGCCAGCCCCTGCTCGGCATCGAACGAGTTCGTTACCACATTCACCGTTTCGATCGATTCCAGCGCGGGAACATAGGCGACGAAGGAGGGCCGCCATACATTGGTGCTCGAAGCGCCATCAATGCGCGTGTTGTTGGATTGTCCGTTCGTGCCGTTGACGCTGAAGCCCATTGCTCGCGAGGGATTGCCTGGGACGCTTGCGGATTGATTCGGCGGTGTAAAGCCCGGCAACAGTCCGAAGAGCCCCTGGCAATTCCGCCCGGGAGCCACCGGGACATTCACCAGCGTCTTTGACGTAATCTCCGCCCGCACCTCGGCGCGATCGGTTTGCAGCGCCGCCGAATCGGTGGACACCGTTACGCTTTCGGTAACGGCGCCGACCTCCAGTTGCACATCGGAACGGGTGATCGTGTTGATGCTCACCAATAATTCCGTCTTGCGCACCGGCCGGAATCCTGCCTTCATGAAAGTCAATGTGTAGGCGCCCGCCGCCAGGTTCGGCAGGTTGTAACCGCCTTCGCCGTTTGTGAGAACCGTCCGGGACTGATTCGTACTGACGTTCGTCGCTTGTACTTCGACGCCGGATACCGCGGCAGCCGACGTATCGCTGACGTTTCCGACCAGTGAGCCGTATAAGACCTGTCCATGGGCAGTGTCAACGGCGGCAACCAATATAGCGGCGGCAATCACGCGGAACATCGTGTTTTTCATGACAGCTCCTCTCACGTAAGCTAGATCTTAACCGAAGAGTGCAATCGATTGCAATAGTTTTGTTGATAAATTTGAACAATTTACCAAGTCCGGCTATACTTGGTAGATAGCGATTGCAGCGCCGGGTCGAAGCGGCCGGCAGGCAGGAGGGAAACGTGAGGGACTCGACAAGACGGACGTTTGCAGCCGGGATCGCCGCGGGCAGCGCCGCGTCGGCCTGGAGCAGTCCATTGTCCCAAGGCGCAAATGACCGTGTGCGCGTCGGCCTGATTGGCTGCGGCGGACGGGGCCGCGGACTGTGGCGGACGTTCCTAAGCAAGAGCGGCGTCGAGCCAGTGGCGGCGTGCGATGTGTACGAGCCCTTTCTGAGCCGGGCCGTCGGTGCGTCTGAGGGCAAGGCCATGCCGTTCCGGGACTTCCGCCACCTTCTCGACCGCAAGGATATCGACGCCGTCATCATCGCCTCTCCGGACCACTGGCACGCGCTGCATACGGTAATGGCCTGCCGCGCGGGAAAGGACGTTTATGTCGAGAAGCCCCTCTGCCTGATGCCGCACGAGGGCCGGGCCATGGTGACTGCCGCCCGCCGCTACAACCGGGTCGTTCAGGTGGGGAGCCAGCAGAGGTCGGGAGCGCACTACGCCCACGCGATTGAGTTGATTCGCGGCGGGGCGATTGGGGCCGTGCATCACATCACGACGCACTGGACGCGCAACATGATGCCGGGCTTCCGGCCCGTCGAGATTGGCAGCGCGCTGCCCCCGACGCTTGATTGGGACCTCTGGCTCGGCCCCGCGCCAAAGGTCGCTTTCGATCCGTTCCGGTGTATTTACAACTACCGTTGGTTTAGGAGTTACTCCGGCGGGCAGATGACGAATTGGGGCGCCCACAGCCTGGACATCGCGCGCTGGGCACTGGACGCCAAGGCCCCGGATGCCGTGGCCTCCTTCGGCGCGCGCTTCGTCCTCAATGATGGCGGCGAGACGCCCGACGTGCAGCAGACAATCTATTCTTTCCCCGGCTGTGTGGTGAGCTGGGTAAGCCGGGAGGCTAGCGCCGGCAACACCACTCTGCTCGATTTTCATGGCACCAAGGGCACGATGACTCTGACCCGCGAAGGCTTCTCTGTTGCGCCGGAGATATGGACCGGCGCCGGGGCGAACGGCAAGGACCCGGCAATGGAGCCGCTGAAAGAGCTGGGTGGCGACCTTGATAGCAGCCACATCGACAACTTTCTCGCCTGCGTAAAAAGCCGCAGGCGGCCGAATGCCGATATTGAAGAGGGACACCGTACCGCCGTGATGTGCCAACTGGGCAATGCCGCCATGCGGACGGGACGGGTGCTGCGGTGGGACCCGGAGGCGGAGGTAGTGATTGGCGATGCCGAAGCCAACGCCGCTCTCCGATGGGACTACCGGAAGCCCTGGACGCTGGCCGAATGAGCCCGGCCAGCCACCTATTGTTAGGTTGAATCTAATGGCAGTCACCTTGAAAGACATTGCCCGCGCGGCTGGCGTCAACGCCTCCACGGCTTCCCGCTGCCTCAGCGGATTTCAAGGCGTGAACGAGGGCACCCGGCTAAAGGTCCTCCAGGTGGCCGCGGAGATGAACTACCGGCCCAATCGAGTGGCACGGGGGCTGGTCACCGGCCGATCCCACACCATTGCACTCCTGATCAGCGATATTCGAAATCCCTTTTTCGCCGAGTTGGCCCGCGGCGCCGAAGATGCCGCCAATGCGGCAGGCTCCGACCTGATCCTCTGCAACAGCGACTTCGACACGGGCAAAGAGATGAACTACCTCCGCTCCCTAAGCGAAAAGCGCGTTGATGGCATTCTGATGAACTCGGTGGCCTCATTGCGCCGCGAGCAACTGAAGAAGCTCCGCGACCTCTGCATCCCAATCATCCTGCTGAATAAGCCTGCCGTCCGCGCGGAGTTCTCCACCGTTTGTGCCGACAACCATGAGGGCGGCCGATTAGCAGGGAGCCATCTGGCGGAACTAGGCCACCGGACAATCGCCCACATCACCGGTCCGAAACATCACGGGAACCTCACCGAACGCGCGCGTGGCTTCCTTGCGGCGCTGAAGTCCGCGCGCGTACCAGCCCCCCTGATGTTCTACGGCCAGAATAGTTTTTCCGGTGGATACGATCTCGCTCGCACGGTATTTGCTCAACACCCGGAAATAACGGCGATTTTCGCCGGCAACGACGCCATGGCCTTCGGCGTCGGCCGCGCAGCCGTGGAGTTGAATCTGCAAATCCCGAGAGACGTATCATTGATCGGCTTTGATGACGTCGACCTCGCGCAGGTCGTCAATCCGCCTCTCACCACCATCCACGCCCCGAAATATGAAATCGGCCAGGTAGCCGTCGAGTCGCTGTTGAAACTGGTGCAGCGAGGCTCCAGCCGGCCGCCGGAGCAGAGGATACTCGGGGTCGAACTCGTCGTCCGCAAGTCCTGCGGCCCACCTCGCGCGACCGGAAATCGCGGCGGCGCAATTGCTGCCCGCCACTGACTCCCCAGGGACGCCGACGGCAAACGGAGGGACGCACCTGGGACATCAAGACTCCGCCAAACCCGCTACACCCGGCAGCGTGGACGCGAGCGTCGGCGTTTATGCCGACGCCCTCAAGATCCTCGGGGGGCTAGAATCCAACGGCCGTGCCGTGGCTCGTCTGGTAGTGCGCCTTCAGCAAATCCATGCCGAAGTCGTTGTTGATATCCCGCCACACGGAGTGCACGTGATTCGCGCCATTCTGGGTGTTATCGTACTCGATCAGGAAGTTGGACGCCTGTATCCGGTAGTAG
>SHUI01000299.1 GCA_009697455.1 Bryobacterales bacterium | reverse complement strand
ACGTGAAGAGATCGGCCGCTACCAACGAGCGCGGCGTTTATTACTTCAATCTCTTGCCCCCGGGGGAGTACCGGCTGGAAGCCGAACGCGCTGGGTTCGGGCGCTTCTCCCGCGTGGTTACCGCTGAGTCGGGCCGAAAACTGACCGTGAACATTTCCATGGTGGTCGGCGATGTCCGGGAGAGGGTTGAGGTGGTGGCCGACGCGCCCATGATCGAAACCAGCACCGCCTCCACCAGTACAACCGTCAACCGGCGTTTCGTGGCTGAGTTGCCGATGTCGGGGCGGAACGTGGTGCAGTTGTCTATCCTCACCGCGGGAATCGTCCAGATGACCAACCCGATCGACAACTACGGACTGGACAACCGCAGCGCGGTCGCTTACTTCTCCTCCAATGGCGCCAGCTATCGCATGAACAATTTCCTGATGGACGGCGTGCCCAACCAGCACTACGACACGATCTCCTACATGCCCCCCGCCGATCAGGTGCAGGAATTCAATATCCAAACGAATTCGTTCGACGCCGAGTACGGGCACGGTGGTGGCGCGTACATCAATGTCACGACTAGGTCAGGCACCAACCAGATTCATGGAAGCCTGTACGAATACCTGCGCAATGACGCTTTCAATGCCAGCAATTTCTTTAGCAAGTGGAATGGACTATCCAGGCCCCCCGTGCGGTACAACCAGTTCGGAGGATCGGCGGGGGGGCCAGCCATCAGGAACAAGACGTTCTGGTTTTTCAACTACGAGGGCGTCCGCAACCGTACCCCAACTAACGTGCTTACCACCGTGCCGGCCAGCTTGCAGCGTCAGGGGGATTTTTCCAGGACTCTGGATGCCAGCGGGCGGCTGATCGCGATCTTCGACCCATTCAGTACTCGCCCCAATCCCAGCCAGCCCGGTAGATTCCTCCGCACCCAATATCCCGGCAACGTTATTCCTGCGTCGTCAATCAATCCGGCCTCGCGGAACGTTCTGGATGCGTACATTCCACTGCCGAATCTTCCTGGGAACACAAATTCGGGCACGAACAATTATGCCAGCACGCTCATCAACGAAATCCCCATGGACAACTTCACCGTCCGGATAGATCACAATCTGGGGACCAGGCACCGGATTTTCAGCCGCGAATCGCGGACCAGGACGCCGAATCTCTCGCCGAACGTGATCGATGTCGGCACGGCGTACACCGTGCTCGTGCAGCACTCGGTCGGCATCGGCGACACCATCACGCTGACCCCGTCCACGACGCTGGTGCTGAACGCCGGATTCACCAGATACCATCTCGTCTCTACAAAAAAGGAAGTAGATCTGATCAAGCTTGGATTCGCCTCCGGCTGGGTGAATTCGATGCAGCAGCGCAAGCTGGCTCAGACGAGCAACCCGGATATGGTCACTTACGGCGCCTCTGGTGGCAGCCGGTTCGACGGAGGCAACCAGTACTCCTTCCTGGCAAACATAGCCCACTACCGTGGCCGGCAAAACATGAAGTGGGGCTTCCAGACGCAGATCCGCCAGAACAACTCCTTGGGGTCCAACGCGCCCTCGGGGGCTTTCGCCTTTACCCGCGCCTTTACACAAGGGCCCGACCCCAACACGATTGGATCGGCAGTAGGCAACGGCATTGCATCCCTGCTTATCGGCACTCCATCCAGCGGAAACACAACGCTCGTCCCGGCCGGCTCGTCACAGACTCCCTATTACGGATTCTATTTCCAGGACGACATCCGTCTATCCAGCCGGGTCACCGTGAATCTGGGTCTCCGATACGATTTGAAACTGCCCGCCACCGAGCGCTTCAACAACATGAGCCGCTGGGCATTCGGTGCCACGAACCCCATCGAGGCGGCGGCGCGGGCGGCATACGCCAGGAATCCAATACCTGAGCTTCCGGCGGACCAGTTCAGAGTTATCGGAGGTCTGACGTTCGCCAACCCGAATGACCGCCGCGCGGCGAAAGCGGACAAGAACGACTGGGCACCGCGGATTGGACTCACATTCAAACTGACGGAGAAGACCGTCATCCGGACCGGCTACGGCATCTTCTTCGACTACTGGTCCGTCGGAGACTTCGGCATGGATGGATTCTCCTCTTCGACCCCTATGGTGGCCAGTCTCGATGGTGTTACGCCGTTGAACGTGTACAACAACCCTTTCCCTGACGGCCTCATCCAGCCGCCGGGAAGCGCGCAGGGCCTGACGACTCTACTTGGCGCCAGTATGCAGGTATATCCCGATCGTGATCGCAATCCGTACAACGAGCGCTGGCAGTTCGGATTCCAGAGGGCGTTGACGAAGGATCTCTCCCTGGAGGTGAACTACGTGGGCGAGACCGCCCAAAGCCTCTATATGGGCAACCGGACCGGCGGCAGCAACGGGGAGATGACGAGGCAACTGAAGTTCCTTCCGGCCCAGTATCTGGCGCTCGGCTCCCGCTTGCAGACCACCGTTCCCAACCCGTTCAACGGGTTGATCCCCTCCAGTCTGGCGCAAGGCCGATCGACGATCTCAATTCAGAACCTGCTCTCCACGTGGCCCCAAATGGGCGACCTCACCCTTCGGCGATCGACCGGTGCGCGCTCGTATTACCACGCGATGCAGCTTACTGCGACCAAGCGCTTCTCGCATGGTTTTCAAGCCCTGGGTACGTACACATTCTCCAGGCAGATCGAGAAGGTCCAGTTCATGAACGACAGCGACCCGGCGCCGTCGAAAGCCGTAGGATTTCTTTGGGCCCCGCATCGCATCACTTTGACGGGCGTCTTTGAGCTTCCGTTCGGTGCCGGCAAGCCCTTGCTGAACCGGCGCGGGCTGATGGATAAGGTGGCCGGTGGCTGGCAGTTTTCCATGATCCATACATTCCAGAGTGGCGGCGCCCTGTTGATACCCGATGTCCTATACACCGGCATCGAGCCGCGCCTGCCGCCCGGCCAGCGATCCGTGACCTCGTGGTTCAACAAGGACGCCTTCAGGATTCTGCCGGCTTTCACCTTGAGGACTATCTCCACCCGCGTGCCAAGCTTGTTGGGCGATGCCATCGTCAACTATGACCTTTCGCTGTCCAAGTCGACCAGGATCACAGAACGATTCCGCGTACAACTGAGAGGAGAGGCGTTCAATGCCCTTAACCGGCTTCAGTTTGGAGCGCCCAATTTGAATCCATCGAGTGGCGCCTACGGTCGCATCACCAGTCAGGCTAACGCCTCCCGTTCGATGCAGCTCGGTTTGCGCCTGGAATTCTGATCCGCTGACAGAGCCGGGCCCCGCGGCGCGCCGGAATGAATTCAACCGTTGGTGAGGCGGGCGGGACTCGAACCCGCGACTCTTCGTTTCACTAGGCCGTTTTCAAAATCGCAACTCGTTAGAAATGGATAACTTCCGCCGAGACGGTGTAGAAGATGAGCCTAAAGGAAAACCTCTCGACGGAAGCGCAGCCGAACCCCCGCCTGTCTGGAGGAGAGAGTCAAGTACCTCGAATGTCACGTCATGTCGGCGCGTGCTGGCGGCTGCGCAGCGCGAGCCTGCCGGGCTTCAGTGTACAATGCCCCAAATGAGACTTTTCGGTTTTCTTGCATTCGCGCTCGCTTGCGCGGGGGCTGATTTACGCCTCGGAATCATCGGCACGGACACGTCGCACGTCACCGCCTTCACGAAAATCCTGAACGACAACACGTCGCCCGATCACGTGGAGGGCGCCCGCGTGGTCGCCTTTTACAAAGGCGGCAGCAAGGACGTGGAATCCAGCCACACCCGGGTCGACAAATACGCGGAGGAACTCAAAACGGCGTGGAAGATCGCGCAGATGCCGGATATCTCGTCACTCTGCCGCAACGTGGATGCGGTGCTGCTCGAAAGCGTGGATGGGCGCGTGCACCTCGAACAGGCGCGTGCCGTGATCGCGGCGAAGAAGCCCCTATTCATCGACAAGCCTCTTGCCTCCACGCTTGAAGACGCCCGTGAAATTGCCCGGCTCGCGAAGGCCGCGAACGTTCCGTGGTTCAGCTCTTCCAGCCTGCGATTCGGAGAGATCGGAACGCAGATGAAGTACCCCGATATTACAGGCGCAATCACCTGGGGTCCCGGACCATTCGAGGAACATCATCAGCTCGAGCTTTCCTGGTACGCGATTCACCCGATCGAACTGCTCTTCACGCTGATGGGCACGGGCGTTGTGGAAGTGACACGCACCGCGGCCGAGAATATGGACGAAGTGACGGGGCGGTGGAAAGATGGGCGTATCGGCACCGTGCGCGCTTTGCGGCCCTACGGCGATTTCGGCGCGGTGGTTTTCCGGCCAAAGACCGTGGCGCAGAGTCCCGCCAAGGCAGCGGCGGGCTATCGTCCATTGCTGGTCGAAATCATCAAGTTTTTCCAGACGGGGAAGGCCCCGGTCTCGAACGAAGAGACGCTCGAGATCTTTGCCTTTATGGATGCCGCGCAGCGCAGCAAGGCCGAAGGCGGCAAGCCCATGAAGCTGCGCTGACCCTCCGCTGCGAAATTTCACATGTCAAATCTACTCGAAGGAAAGCGGGCGGTTGTCCTTGGAATCGCTAACAAATGGAGTATCGCCTACGCGATCGCGCAGGCCTTTTCGCGTGAAGGCGCCAAGCTGACGCTCACCTATCTGGGGGAACACCAAAAGGAAGCGATCGAAACGCTAGCCAGCGGACTCAGCGTCGATCGCGTTCTGCCGTGCGACGTCACAAAGGAGGAGGATCTCGAACAACTCACCGCTGAACTCGGGCCGCTCGACGCCGCCGTGCACTGCCTTGCCTTCGCCAATCGTGAAGATTTGGGCAAGCCGTTCGTCGAAACCGCGCGGGCCGGATTTCTGCTGGCTCAGGAGGTGAGCGCGTATTCACTTGTGGCGGTGGCGCGCGCAACCGTGCCGCATATGCAAAACGGCGGTTCGCTCACTACATTGACCTATCTGGGTTCCGAGCGCGTGGTGCCGAACTACAACGTGATGGGTGTGGCGAAGGCTTCGCTTGAAGCGTCGGTGCGCTATCTTGCGAGCGACCTCGGGCCACAAAAGATCCGCGTGAACGCTATCTCGGCGGGGCCTGTAAAGACGGCCTCCGCGCGCGCCGTTAAGGATTTCTCGACTATTCTCGATACGGTGACGAGGCGATCCCCGCTGCGGCGGAACTGCGACACCGCGGAAGTGGGCGACACAGCTGTTTTCCTTGCCAGCAACCTGGGCCGCGGAGTGACCGGAAACGTGATTTACGTCGATTCCGGCATGCGGATCATGGGTATTTAGGTGGCCTGGTCGCGCCAGTGAGAAGGGTGACAGCGAACCCGCCGGGCATTCGCATGCCGGGCGGGCGAGGCTTGCCGGGTTCGCACGGTGGAACGTTGACGGGAGCCTTGGCGGGAGCCGCGGGGGTGCGCCAATCGCCTTTCGTTTTTCCTATGACCGTTTGGACTCCTACATTTGACGCGTGTCTTGTTCATGTATTTCCTCCGCCGCGGGGTACGATTTTTTCGCAGGGAGTGTGGAATTTGGCCGCGAAGTCTCCTGTGTTATACTGAAATCTCGTACAAAGCAAAGCCCGGACGGGTGG
>SHUI01000298.1 GCA_009697455.1 Bryobacterales bacterium | reverse complement strand
TCGAAGGTGATGAGCGGCGCGGCCCGATCCGCGAGATAGGTTGTGACGGTTGCCCAGGGGGGGTTGCTTCCGAGCCGGAACAGCGCCAGGTTCATGGTGGAGTTGTAATAGAGGCCATAGCCACCCCGGATGACGGTACGCTCATTCCTGAAGGGCCGGAAGGCGAAGGAAACGCGCGGAGCAAAGTTGTTCCGATCGTTCGGATAAAACTTCTGGCCTGCCTGCATGGGAATGGGCTTTCCGTTCGCAAAGTCGAAGTTCGTAACCTCGCCGCTGTGATCGGACGCCGGCGTGGTCGGTTCGTAACGCAGGCCGAGGTTGAGGGTCAGGCGTGGGGTAATTTGCCAGTCATCAACCAGGTACACGCCTATGCGCTTTTGGCGCATGCGGATGGTCCAGGCCTGATCGCCGACACTCGATAGCTGCGGCCGCCCGAGCAGGAGGTCACCGAGCGAGTTGCCGGACCCGACCGGGTTATTGTTCTCGAAAGTGAATTGGCCGCGGACCGTTATCCCTTGCAGTCTGTCGGAACGAACGTGCCGGAAGTCGATGCCGGTCTTCAGGTGATGACGGCCTCGAACGACGCTCAGGTTATAGGTGAATTGGCGCACTTCATCGGGCTGGATCAGCGGGAGGTTGGTGGCGTCGCCAAGGCCGGTGTAGCCCGCGACGCTGAAGAACGGGATTCCATTGGTTCGTCCGCGGGCCGGTATGTTCGGAATCCCGAGGTCATCGAGGATGCTGTAATTGGTGTTCTCCCGCGGGTCGAACTGTAAGATCACGCTGCGATTCCAGGCAATGCTCGAATCCTGAATGATGGTGGGCGACCAGATGCGGGTCCAGTGAAGGACGATGTTGTAGGCCTTGAGCGTGGTGCCCCGCACAAAACCGGGGAAATATTCGGGATCGGGCCGGGAACGGTTATCGTATGCTCCGCGGGCGAAGATCGAATCCTTCGAGCCGAAACGGTGATCGATTTTCTGGATGGTGGAATTACTTTCGGTTCTGACGGGCGCGAGGATTTGATAATTGAACAGCGATCCAGGCGTATTCTCCCTCGGGTAGTATTTGAGGATGTTGACCGACTGCCGGGTGATTCGATTCGAGGGGATCCTGTTTCCGGGAAACGGCGTCCCGGTCAACGGATCGACGACGGACCCGGTAAACGGCGCTCCGGAAAAGGTGCGGCTAAGGTCGCCGCCCTTCTGCGCTTCGGTGGGCACGATGAAACGGCCGAACGCCTCCTGGCGGATTCGCAGCCCTTCGTAGTTCGAAAAGAAAAAGGTCTGATCCTTGCCGTTATAAATCTTGGGGACGTAGACGGGGCCGCCCACGGTGCCGCCGAACTGGTTTTGCCGCAGCTTTGGTTTGGAGGTCGGGAAAAAGCCGCGCGCATCCATCTTGTCGTTGCGCAGAAAATTGAAGAGCGTGCCATGCACGCTGTTGGTTCCCGACTTGGTGACGATGTTGACGTTGGCTCCGGACTGGAATCCGAACTCCGCGGAGTAGTTGCCGGTCTGCATCTTAAACTCCTGGATCGCATCGACGGATGGATTGAAGGAGTTCCAATTGTAGAAGCCGACGCTCATGGTGGCGCCATCCAGGTTCCATTCGTTATCCGTGTCGCGGCTGCCATGGGCCCAGATGCCAATGCCACCTGCCAGGAACGTCTGGAGCGTCGCTCCGCCTTGCACCCCATTCTGGATGTTGGGCGTAAGAAGGGCGAGCGTATTGAAATTGCGGCCGTTCAACGGCAACTCGACCACGCGCTGATTGTCGATCACGTCGCCGAACACGCCGTCCTCGGTGTTGACGATTGGGGCCGCAGCCACCACATTGACCGTTTCGGTTACACTACCGGGCTGCAGGGCTACATCCAGGCGCGCGCGCTGCCGAACCTGCAGGACGACACCCTGCTTTATCTCTTTCCGAAACCCGGCGGCCGAGATGGTAACCTCATATTCGCCGACCGGCAGGCTAATCAAGGTGTAGTTCCCCTCGCCATCGCTGCTGGTGGAGCGAATCAGGTTGGTGGCAACGGCCTTCGCTTCCACTGACGCTTTTGCGACGACGGCGCCCGAGACATCCGTCACAGTTCCAAGAATCGTTGCGGATGTGACTTGGGCTTCGAGCGGCGCGAGGAGCGCCATGCATGCGACCATTACGAAAACGATACGAATCATGATCATCCCTCCCTAGCTTGACTGAGCAAGATAGATCATATTGGAAAGCGGTGACCAAGTCAACCTATAGTGCTGTCTGTCGCTGCCATTTAGAAATGTCCTATTTTTGCAAGGCGCAAGAGGGGGTGGTGTTGGGTTGAAGGGCATTCTCAACTTACGTTCTCCCATCGTCCGCTCGCGGCAGAGCGCAACACGGCGTCCGTGACATAATCCGTTGCCAGACCGTCGCGGAAAGTCGGCCCCGCAGGCTTGCCATCGCTCAACCCGCCGAGGAAATCCGCCACCTGATGGATGAACGTATGCTCGTAGCCGATCTGCAAACCAGGCACCCACCAGTTCTTCATGTAGGGATGGTCGCCGTCGGTGATGTGCAGCGATCGCCAGCCGCGCAGGCGCCCTTCGTCGGAATGGGCGAAGTACTGAAGGCGATGTAGATCGTGGAGGTCCCAGAAGATCGACGCGTGCTCGCCGTTGATCTCGAAGGTGTAGAGCGCCTTGTGCCCGCGCGCGTAGCGGGTGGCTTCAAAGGTCGCGAGCGACCCGTTCGAGAATCGCGCGAGAAACGCGCTCGCGTCGTCAATCCCAACCTTTTCCACTTTTCCGGTGAGCGCGTGCGTACGTTCCTTGATGAACGTTTCGGTCATCGCCGTTACCTGGCTGATGCCGCCGTTCAACCAGAGCGCGGTGTCAATGCAGTGCGCCAGCAGATCGCCCGTGACTCCGCTACCCGCCGCGTTTACGTCGAGCCTCCACAATCCGGCGCCGCCCTGCGGGATGTCCTTGGAGATGGTCCAATCCTGGAGGAATTTCGCGCGGTAATGAAAGATGCGGCCAAGCTTTCCTTCGTCGATCAACTGCTTGGCGAGCGTCACGGCGGGCACGCGGCGATAGTTGTACCACACCATGTTCGCGACGCCGGCTTTCTCGACTGCCGCCACCATTTCTTCCGCCTGAGACGGATTCATCGCGAGCGGCTTTTCGCACATCACCATCTTCCCCGCCGCGGCGGCCGCGATCGCGATCTCCGCGTGAGAATCGTTGGGCGTCGCGATGTCGATCAAATCGATGTCCGCGCGGGTCACAAGCGCGCGCCAGTCCGTCTCCGACGACTCGTAGCCCCAATTCTCCGCGAACGCGGCTACGTTTTCGGCGTTCCGTCCGCAGACAGCTTTCAAGACGGGCTGGTGTTCGAGCTTGAAAAACTGGTTGACCTTGCCGAACGCGTTCGAATGCGTGCGGCCCATGAACCCGTACCCTACAACTCCGACATTGATTTTCTTTTTGGTCATTGTCAGCTACTCGCTCCAGCCGTGGGTATTTCTGACGGCGATCATCGCGGAAAGTATATCGGTCCACGTGCGCTGCGTCATCATCGTTTCGTTCGGGAACATGCACCCGTCCCAGCAGACGTGCTGGAAGGCTTTCGTTACGGCGCCATTGCCGTTGCGCATCCAGTGGCCAGCGTCGCGCGCGATGTTCAACTTTCCGTTCGGATCGCTCGGAAGGCAATGCCGGCCCGTCTTATCGTGAGAACCCGAGCCCTTTACGGTCGCGTCGTTCTGCGCGATGTGAAAATCGATGGTCCAGGGGCGGAGCGCGTCCGTCATCGTCTTGAGCGCCGACTGGAAAGCGGCGTCGTCATCCCATGCAAAACCCGCTGGAAGAAGGCTGTCTTCAGGCGCATTGTAGCCCAGGGTGAACAAGAGCGTGTGGGCCATGTCGGCCTGGAATCCGAGGGTCTTCGGACGGTCCACGAGTTCGAGCAACTGCACCATTCGCTTCCAGCTATGCATCCCACCCCAGCAGATTTCGCCCTCCGCGGCAAGGCGCTCGCCGTACGCTTCGGCGATGTCGCACGCTTCCTTAAATGTCTCCGCGATGCGACGGCTGTTTGCCTCAGGATTCTTCGCCCAGTCCGCAACGCCACTCGCGGAATCGATGCGGATCACGCCGTAGGGGCGCACGCCCAGTGCCCGCAGGGTTTTCGCGATCTCGCAGGCCTTGCGCACCTGCGTGACAAACCCTTTACGGTCGTCATCACCGCCCATCGCGGAACCTCCGCCAGTGGGCGGCCACACGGGCGCGACCAGAGATCCGATCGCGAACCCGCGCGCCGTCACTTTGTCCGCAAGACGCTTCAATTCGTCGTGATCAGCGTCGATACTCACATGCGGATCGAACAGGAAGAGGTCGACACCGTCGAATCGCACGCCATCCACCTCCGCCGCGGCGGTGAGGTCAAGCATGGTATCAACGCTGATCGGCGGCTCGGAATCGGGGCCTTTGCCCACGAGTCCGGGCCACATCGCGTTGTGCAGTTTCGGGAAGTTGTTCTGGCTCATCGTCGTTGGACCGTTCAAGCATTATACAGAAGGGAATGGCGAAGCTGCGAGGTTGTGCGACCAATTGAGCCACTACTTGCTCTTCGAGTCTTTGCTGAAGCTCCGTTATCGGCGGAACGCTGCTGGACGTCAACACGGCACGCTCGGTGATGTTCTGAAGAACAAGCCGTGCCAAGGATCTGAAGGCGATCCACGACGCTGCCCACCAAGGTACGTCCGCGGTCGAAGCCGCTTTCAGCACAACTGCGAAGCATCGAAACACGACGGGGCAAAATCTTGTGTGGGATGACATCTTCGATTCGGCCGGCGATAAAAAAGGTTGACTCGGCTTAGCGAACCGTAAAGTAGATGGGCACGGTCTCCTTCGAGATGCGCTCCTCCACCCGCTCGAACACATCCACGTCGAAGGGCCGCCCTACGGTGTTTCCCGCCCGGTCTTCGAGCGTCCGCGCCACTTGAACCGAGTACTCACCCGGCTTCCACGGCTCCACTGGCGTAAATCGCCAGCGCATTTCTTCATGATCGACGGCGGCGGAACCCGCGACGCGTCGGCCAGCGCGTGTCGTCACTTCGATCAAGCCGAGGAGCAGCGCATGGTCCATCGGCTCGGGAAATTCGAGCGAAACCGGATCTCGCTTTCCGGCGGCGGGGGCCCCGATCCTCCAAGTCTTGGGGTCGGGCGGTATCCGATCTGACGCCACGGCTCGAAATTCCTTCCGAAACTCCGCTTTCAAGGGCCGGCCCGTCGCGTCCTGCCATCCAGCGTCAATCACCAGCGTGTATCGGCCGCCAGCATTGATGGGCAAGCCGGCCTCCTCATTGGGAACCAGACCGCGCTTGATGCGGCCTGGATCGAAAAGCACGGTCAAGCGGCGCGCTTCTCGGTCCCAGAGTTCCTGATCAATCTCGAGAAACGGAAGTGCTACAGGTTCGCCGCTCTCGTCAAGAAGCCTAATGTGGCGGTAGGCTTCACCTCGATTCATTGGTGACGAAAAGTGGATGTAAAACTTTAGAACATTCTCGGGAACTGTTGCACTGGAAGGGAAAACACGCTCAACCACGGTCGAAGGCGCAACTAC
>SHUI01000019.1 GCA_009697455.1 Bryobacterales bacterium | reverse complement strand
GGTTGACTCACCTGCCCGCTCAGTTCGACGATTCCGTCGCGAACTCCGATGCTGATGTTGTCCCAGATGGTGTACCGCGAATACATCCGGACTTCGTGGGCCGCCTTGGCCGCGATTTCAGCATCGGTCGAAGAACGGCCCGTTGTCGCCGCGCCAGCGGCTCCCGCGAAAATCAGGACCGCCGTCAGGCTCAGGTTGCGAATCAGTTGCTGTTTCATCTTCTTTCTCCTTCCTACACCAATATTTACGCGAGCCCAGGAGTAGCGGTTGCCCGCGGGAGGCAAAAGAAGTGTAAAACGTTTGTAAAGGCGGAAAGGCCTGGCCTATTTGTAAGGTTTCCTCGAAGGTTGTTGGGCCGGCTTCGCCACGCTTGCAATGGCTGGTTAGTTGCGAAGGCGCGATCGACGAGAGCAAGGTCGAACACCGATGGGGGAGCGGAGTCGCGGCCGCATCGCGGGCGTCTGGGGGACCCAGCCTTGATGTGGGTCCGATGCGGAAACCCTTCCGGCTGCCTGCTCGTTAGCCATCGGCGGATCGCCTGGCTCCAACCTGATTGTAGTCGCGGGTAACGAATTGGGCCGAAACGGAAGAGGAGTCCTGCCGGCAACTCCGGGAGGCTGGTTGGCGATTTGGGGATGTGACGGTCGACTGAGAAACGCCGTGGATTGGGAGGCGCGAAAGTTTCGGGCCTTGGCTACGCCTAGCTCCCGCGCTTTCCGTCCGGCTTTGGCGCCAGGGATGAACTCATCAGTTGCTCGAGGTCGAGACTGAACTCCGGCTGGAAGTCCTCGGGCGACCACTTACAGCCCTCGTCAAACTGGAGCCCGACGTAGTATCCGATTTCCCAGAATGTGCAATACTTCACGACGCCGCGTAGTTCGCCGTTCGGATGGGCGATCGCGATGCGGCATCCCACGGGAATGGGGCACTCGAACTGAATACAAGCTCCGGAAGGCGAAAGGTCTTCGAGGATGGCGGAAGTCCGTACGATGTTCCCGTGCTCATCCGGGAAGCACACATGCAGCAGGTCGGCGCAAATCATCCTGGCATTCAGCCTTTTCTCCTGCATAACCACATAATCGGCGGATCGGACCGAAAGGTTTAATGGGAAGAAGTACTTGCACTAGTCTCTCGATGGCGTTGCTCTGGGTGCCGGTCAATCGATTGACCGGAAGGTGCATCTGAGACGGCCGTCCGTACCGATTTCGGCGTCGCCGATCAGCGCGGACGCGGCCGTTCCGGGCGCTCACGAGATTGGGGATGTGCTCGACGACGGACTGCGCAAGGGTGGATCACGGTCGTGGGATGGATTCGCGGGGCCGAGCCGTGTTCGACGGTGTCGAGGAAACTCGTCTGGAAGCCGAGCATGTAACAGCAGCGGCCGCTCGACCGGTGGCATGAATCCGGAACGCCGGGATAGCGGACCAGAGAACGTACGCGATCGCTTTCCCGGCCAAGCCGCGGTCCGCCTGCACCGCCCCCCAGCCGCGATCAGCCACGCATCCCTTCGCAAAGTGGCATAATCTTAAATCGCGCCGCCATGGATGAAGAACGCCGGGAACGAATTCGATACTACGCCTTCGCCGCATTTGTAGGCGTCCTGCTGCTGCTGAATTTTACGGATATTTTCAAGACCGTATTCGGCATCGATACCGCCGCGATCATCACGCTGCTCGCCGGATACAAGACGTTCAACAACTCAGTCCAGGCGCTGCTTGAGAAGAGAATCTCGGCGGATCTTGCCCTCTGCATCGCCGTTATCGCGGCGCTCTCGGTGGGGGAGTACCTCGCCGCGGCAGAGGCGATGTTCATCATCCTCGTCGGCGAGGGCCTTGAATCCTACGCCGCCGGCCGCACCGAGGCCGCCATTCAGCGCTTCGTCCAACAGCTTCCACGCGTCGCGCGGCTGCTGCGCGATGGCGAAGAGACGGAGGTCGAAGCCGCGTCGCTCGCCCCCGGAGACATGATCCTCGTGCGCGCGGGAGAACGCATCGCCGCGGACGGCGTCATCGACACGGGCGCTTCGAGCATCGACGAAAGCTCTATTACGGGCGAGTCCCTGCCCCGCGATAAGCAGCCCGGCGACGAAGTCTTCTCCGGAACGCTCAACGGCAACGGACTGCTGCGCGTTCGCGTCAGCCGCGCCGGATCGGACACCACGCTCGCGCGGGTCATCGCACTCGTCCAGGAAGCAAAGCAGCGCCAATCGCCCGTTGAGCGCCGCGCCGACCGCTACGCCAAGTATTTCCTGCCCGCGCTGTTGCTCTCCGGCGCGCTCACGTTCTATTTCACGCGCGACTGGCTGCGCACCGTCGCAGTGTTAATCGTCGCCTGTCCTTGCGCGCTCATCCTTGCCACGCCGGTTGCGATGGTCGCGGCCATCGGAGGACTTGCAAGGCGCGGCATTCTCGTTCGCGGCGGTAACGTGCTGGAGCAGGCCGCGAAGGTCGACACCGTGGTTTTCGACAAGACGGGCACCGTCACCGAAGGCCAGTTCGAAATCGTGAAGGTCTTGCCGCTCAGCTGCACGGAGGACGAGTTGATCGCGCTCGCCGCGGCTGCGGAGCGGGGCTCCGATCACGTACTCGCCCGGGTCATTACCGCCGAAGCGGCTTCGCGTAATCTTGCCGTGCCCGATGCCGAGGACGCCAGCGTCCTGCCCGGGCGCGGTGCGCAATGCCGGGTGGGCGGAAGCATCATCCGCGCGGGAAATGCCGCGTTCCTTTCGGAGAATGGCGTCCACCACGCGGAGCACCTGCTCGAAGAGGCCGACCGCATGGGCGCAACCGCCGTCCTTGTCGCCGAAGGCGGCCGGCTTTGCGGCGCAATCCTCCTCCGGGACCGCGTGCGCGGCGGCGTGCGGGAAGCGATCGCGGCATTCGACGGGCTTGAGATCTCCCATGTCGTCATGTTGACCGGGGACCGCCGGCGCGCCGCCGAAGCGATTGCGCGTGAAATCGGAATCCCGAATGTCGAGGCTGAACTGCTGCCTGAGCAGAAGCTCGACAGGGTGCGTCAACTGGCGGCTCAGGCTCGCGTGGTCGCAATGGTCGGCGACGGCATCAACGACGCCCCGGCGCTAGCCGCGGCGAGCGTCGGAATCGCAGTCTCGGGCGCGAGCGACATTACGGCCGAGGCGGCGGATGTCGTCTATCTTCCCCGGTCACTCGAAAAACTTCCGATCTTCTTCAAGGTCAGTAAGGCTGCGGTGAACACCGCCTGGCAGAACATCTTCCTGTTCGCCGGGTTGGTGAATGCGGTTGCCGTCGTTCTCTGCGCTACCGGCAAGCTCGGCCCCATGGGAGCGGCCTTCACGCATCAGGTGTCGTCTCTCTGCGTGATGCTGAACTCGCTACGGCTGCTGCGAATCGAGCGTTCCGGGCCTTCGCGATGGAGCGCTTTGCTCGCGAAGTCGCCGCTACCAGCCCTGTGGGAGCGCCTCCGCGAGTCCGCGGGATCGGTAGGGTGGCCGGATATTCTCGAACACGCCATCGCGCGCCGCCGCCAAATTGTCTGGGCCGCGGCGGCGCTCGCCGCATTGAACGGCGTCTACATGATCGGGCCGGAGGAAACTGGAATTATCGTTCGTTTCGGACGAAAAGTGCCGCCGAACAGCGAACCTGGTTTGCATTACAAACTACCGTGGCCAATCGAACGCCTGGTGAGAACGCAGCCCCACCGGGTACGCGTGGTGGAGATTGGATTCCGGTCCGTATCGGCGGCAGCGGACGCTGAGCCCGCCTCATACGAATGGAACGTGCAACACCGTGCAGGCCGGTTTCAACGCAAGCCCGAAGAGGCGCTGATGCTCACGGGCGATCAGAATCTTATCGAGTTAAACGCCGTTATTCATTACCGCCTGGTTCGCCCCGAGGATTTCCTCTTCAGGCAGATGGACGGCGATAGCACTGTCCGCGCCGCCGCCGAGTCCGTGGTGCAATCGATCGCGACTTCGACGCCGCTCGACGCCATTCTCACGGTAGGGCGGCAGGCGATCGAGCAGCGCGCGCACACCGAACTGCAAAAGCGCCTTGACAAGTATCAGACGGGCATCGCCGTGCTCCGTGTGAAACTCGAAGACGTTCACCCCTCGCTCGAAGTGGTCGACGCTTTCCGGGACGTTTCCGGCGCATTCGAAGAGAAGAACCGGCTGGTCAATGAGGCTGAAGGCTACCGAAATGAGCAGGTGGCGCTCGCCCGCGGCAATGGGCAGGCACGCTTACGCAACGCCGAAGCGTACACGCTTGGCCGCAAGAACCGCGCGGAGGGCGATGCCAGCCGCTTTATTCTGGCCGAGCAGGCCTATCGCGGCTCGCCTGGTCCGACCGAGACGCGGCTCTACCTTGAAGGCATTGAGCAAGTACTGCCGGGCAAACGCAAGATGATTATCGATAGCGGCAAAGGCAGGCGGCATCTGCTGTTGATGGAAGACGGCGTTGAGGTGCCGCAGCCCGGCCTGCCCGCAATCATTCAAACCCCAGTCCCGTCCCGCCCCCGCGAGGAGAGCGAGTAATGGAAAAATACCGAAAATATTATCCGGCTGCCGCCATACTTGGTGGCCTCCTGTTGATGTACATGACGTTTTTCACCGTGAGCGAAACCGAGTTTGTTCTTGTCACGCAATTTGGGCGGCCCCTCTACACGGTTACCGAAGCGGGTCTCAGCGCGAAGTGGCCTTTCCAGACGTCGCTCTATTTCGACAAACGTCTTCGCGTCTATAATCCACGCCCTTCGGAGTTTCTCACCCGCGACAAGAAGAACATCGTCATCGAGAACTACGTCGTGTGGAAGATTCAGGATCCGAATCGCTTCGTCCAGACGGTTGGCGATGCGACGGCGGGCGAGATGCGTCTGCACGACATCATCTGGAGCGGCCTCTCCGCAGCCCTGGGAACACACGACCTCGACCTGATCGTTTCGACGAACCCCGACAAGATTCAGGCCTCGCAAGTGCTCGACAACCTTACCGCCCAGAGCGATCGCGCGGCGCTCGAGCAATACGGCATCAACGTGGTGGATGTCCGGGTGAAGCGGCTCAACCTTCCCGAGCAGAACAAGCAGAGCGTCTATGCGCGCATGCGGGCCGAGCGGGAGCGGATCGCGCGTCAATACCGCGCCGAGGGAGAAGAGCAGGCGCTCGGTATCCGCGCCGACGCCGACCGGCAGAAGGAAGAGATTCTTTCAACGGCCTACAAACAGGCCGAGAAGACGAAAGGCGAAGGCGATGCCGAATCCACGCGCATCTATGGGCAGGCCTATTCGCGAAATCCGCGACTCTACAAGTTTCTGCGCACGCTCGAGTCGTACAAGAAGATTCTGGACGACAAGACCACGGCGATCCTGAGTTCCGATTCCGAGCTCTTGAAAATCCTGATGAGGGGACAGGCCGGCGCGCAATGACAGGTCTCACAGATGTGGGCAGGACAGGCCTCCCGGCCCGTCACTGGCTGACGAACAACTTGCCACAAATGCGCCAGGGACCTTGCTGCCTGACCGCAAAGTCGCAAGCGCCTCCAGATACAGCACAAGAACGGTCCGAACATGACTGACGAAGCTCAACGCGGCCGTTTCAAGCAGGCCGCTTACGCCGCCGCGTCGATCTGGCTGCTGACCTCAATCTTCCTTGTCGCGGCCGATCAGCAGGCCGTGGTCACGCGATTCGGCAAGGTCGTTGAGCCTCGCGTTCCGCCCGGTATTCACCTCGCCCTGCCTTGGCCCATCGAGCGTGTGACCAAGCTCAAGGTTCAACAGTTGCGAAGGCTTGTCGTCGGCGGCGATTTGCCAGATTCCGTGTTGGGGCGCGCGCAACCGCTCGCCTCACAATTCTTGACCGGTGACCAGAACATCATCAACCTGCGCGTGGCGGTGCAGTACTCGGTGGGTGTGCCCGCGGACTACCTGTACCGTGCGCAGGACGCGGAAAAGGCTACCGGAGCGGTTGTGGAGGCAGAACTTGCGCGCCGTATCGCCACGCGTACCGTGGACGCTATTCTCACCACTGAAAAAGCGGCCATTCAGGACGAGGTGCGCGCCGCCGCGCAGAAACGCATCAACGATTACCGGGCCGGCGTGCTCCTTTCAACGGTCAACATCGAAAGCGTCACTCCACCCCCTGAAGCTTCCGACGCGTTCCGCGACGTAGCGAGCGCGCGCGCCGATTCCGTGAGGATCGTAAACGAAGCGCAGGGCTACGCGAACGATCTGCTTCCGCGCGCACGAGGCGAGGCCCAACAAATGCTCGAAGCATCTTCCGCCTACAAGCAGCGCAAGGTGAACGAAGCGGGTGGAGACGCGTCGCGCTTCACGCAGATTGAGGCCGAGTACTCGAAGGCCGCGGCTGTCACCGGCGACCGGCTCTACGTCGAGGCGATGGAGCAGATTTTGCCGCGCATCAGGAAATTGATCGTTGACAAGAACGGGAATCTCGACCTGACGATTATCCGCAAGTCGGAAACAGCGCCGCCGACGGCTACCTCAAAGAAATGACGAGGCAACGCCAGGCACGAGCCGTCACACTTGCCGTTCTCGCGGCCGCACTCGGGGTTGTGATCGCGCAGAAAACGGGATGGCGGATGACAGGATGGACGCTGCCTTCGCTCTCGACAGCCGCGCCGCAAGCTGCTTCGACGCCGCAGGACGCGGTTTACGCGATGCTCGACGCGGCGCGCGCGGGCGACGTGAACGCCTACATCGCCTGTTACTCAGGGCAGATGGAGACCTCACTTCGGCAGTCGGTGGGCGAGACCACGCCGGCGGCGTTCGCGAAGTACCTCAAGGATTCGAACTCCGCTATCAAGGGCGTGGCGATCGCGGAGCCGCAACCGCTGACGGACCGGGAGGTGAAGCTCCGGGTCGAATACGTCTATCAGGACCGCAACGAGGCGCAGACAGTGTACCTGGAGAAGTCCGGTGCGAAGTGGAAAATTGCGCGTGTTGAAGGAGTCGAACGCGTGAAGACGCTGGTGCCGTATGGGACGCCCGTGCAGTAACGCGTCTGTCAGGCAGTGAAGAGAGAGCAGGCTAAGTTTACGCCTCCTTCAGACGTTCCGACACAAACTTGTGAAGCAGGCTCGATATGAGCGTCTGGGGAGGCAGGCTTCCTCCAACGTGTACTTCTGGATTGCTTCGAGAGCTCGGCCCAACGGATTACCATCCTCAACGTGCCGCCGACGCGACCCGCGGCAAACACACTCCGAGCCGGAATCATCGGTGAGCCACCGGAATCAGTAATTGAAAGAGGGAAGGGGGGCAGGGAAATGCCCGGGGGATTGTGCGGCGGATGGCCAGTATCGCTTCCGCCGCACTCACATCGTGCCGCTACTTCATGAGCGTGTAGTTGATATCGACAACCGTCAAAACTTCGACAGGGTTGCCATTGAGGTGAGTCGGCTGCCAGACCCACTGCTTTACCGCTTCGAGCGAAGAAGCCACAAGCAGATCGTCTCCGCTCACGACGCTCAATTCCTTCGCCGTGCCGTCCTTCGCAATCACGACCGACAGTCTGACCGTACCCTCAAGACCTGCCTGCTTCGCCAGCGGCGGATAAAGCGGCCTGACCCTCGTGAGAATCTTGGCGGCTTGCGCATTACCTCCGACCCGGATCGGGTCCTGTGGGCCAACACTTTCGGCGAGGCCGATCCGCACCACCGATCCGCCCTCCGCCATGCTGAACGAGACGCCAAGGTGTTCGTCCACCTCGCGCACGGCCTCACGAGTCCGGTTTTGCATGTCGGCGCTGAGCAGGTCGCCGACCCGCACGGGAATGCGGCTCTGAAGCATTTCCTGCGCGCCGCCCGTTACGCCCTCGATCTGAATCCGCTGCACCCGGCCGAGATCCTTCGTGGGATTCGCACCAGCCCTGTTCACGGTTTCGACCTGTCCGCCAAGCCGGAATTCGACGGTCGCGGTTGCTTTCTTCGGCGCTCCCGAATCGTTTGCGTAGTGGGAATTCAGCGCGGATCGCAGCGCAGCGCCGCGCAACTCTTCCGGACCGCTGATCGCGCGGGCGTCCCTCACGTTGCCCTTGGCATCGAGCGACAGTTCCATCACCACGGCGCCCTCGATGCGCTTCTGTTTTGCTTCGGGCGGATAGACCACGGGCGCCTTGTGAAGGACGCGCGGACTCTCGCCCTCCTGTGCCGGGGCCTGCAAGGGAAAGACAAATACTGCCACGCGACCGGCCGTTAGGACCAAACCGAGCATCGCCGCCATGGCGGGAATCAATTGACGTTTTGACATAGTTACCTCCTTCAGGATTGAAGCCACTCTCTGCGCGAGGTGGCGTTTTCTCAGAAACAACGGGGCGGGCGCGAGGTCGAGTTGCACCTTCGCTTCCGCCATGGCCAGCAACGCGGTGAGATAACTCTCCCGCGACTCCGTGAGCCGCACCGCTTCGCGGTCCACGGCCTGTTCGCGAGTCAAATGAATCTGTCCCAGAATCCACCACACGGCGGGATGGAACCAAAGAACGGCGCGAACGAACTCTTCAAGGACGACAACAAGCGTATCCCGCCGCCGGATGTGCAGAAACTCATGGCACGCAACCGCGCGCTGCCCTTCCACGGTCATGGTGAGAAAGCGTTCCGGCAGCAGGACGGCCGGCCGGAAAACACCCAGCGCGACGGGGCTCGAAATCAGGGAGGAGAGAAACGCGGGCGCGCGAACGCCCGTTTTCCGGCGCATTTCTTCAATTGGCGGCAGCGGCGGATCGACAAGTCTTGCGGTTCGCCGGAGCGACCTTAGTTTCATGAGCCCCGCCATGATCCACGCGAGCCGCAAGGCAATGCCGCCGGAGATGACAATCGCCGCAGCCTGTTCGAACGAAACCGGCTCGCCGCGTGACGGAAACTGCGCAATTTGTCCCGCGCGGATTTCGACCTGCACGTCATCGCTCCCCGCAGCCGCTTCATTCCAAGGCTGTATCCCAGGGAGAATCAGACAGGCGGTGAGAACGATCTGCCAGTAAAGGAGGCGAGGCCCGGGAGCGCGCACGCGGAACGCAGCGGCGGCCAAGGCCCCCACCAGCGCTACGATCGCAACCTGACCGCAGTACAATCCCAGGTTTTGTAACCACAAGGCGTAGTTCATTTCTTACTCCCTTCGGAGTTGGCACGAATCATACGCGTGATCTCGCGCAGATCCTTCTCCGAGAGTTTCCTGTCTTCCACGAGGTGAGCGACCAGCGGTTCGGCCGCGCCATTAAAAACGCGATCGACAAATTCGCGCACCATGCCCCTGATGACCTGGTTTCTCGGGACCGAGGGAGTATAGACATAGGCCTTTTCGTCCTGGGTCTTGGACAGGTACTTCTTTTGTTCGAGAATCTTCATCATCGTCATGACGGTGGTGTAGGCGATCTTGCGGCGATCGAGTAACACTTCATATACGGCGCGCACCGTCGCCTTCTCCAGGCGCCACACGACCTTCATGATCTCGAGTTCCTGAGCGGTAAGCGTAGTGCTTGGCGGCTTCATACTAATAAGTTAGTACGAAATAAGCAGGATGTCAAGATAAATCTTTTCCGGCATACAGGCCGGGCCCGGAGACCTCCTTGCCGGCCCGATGTGAGTGCCTGCACTTCCACGAATTGGTTCAGGCCTCGCGGGTAAGGGGTTCTTGAGTTTCGCGAAAATCGCCCCGGTCTTTTGGCGTGAGCGATTTCAGCGGGCGCGGGGCGGCGTTTTTGAGTCCCAGTAGGCGGCGAATGCCGGTTTGGTGTCGCGAAGAATTTCCGCGATATCCCGGCGCTCAGCGGTTGTGAGCGTCCCGTAAACCTTTCCGGTGTCGGCGCCCGACAGCACTTCCCACAGCCGCCGGTTGAGATACTCCGACACTTCTTTCGGAAGTGCGTCGTAAGCCTCCGAGTAAATCAGGTAGCTGCACGGATAACGAAGAAGACGTCTTGTCAGATCAAAGTCCCGCAGCGAGCGTCCCTTGCGATCCCTCGGACCATGCATCGAAAACTCTCCGGTAAAGGACGAGGTGCCCCTGACCGGCGCGATGAGCGGGGCTTCGTCCCGGAACAGCATGTACTGGAGCAGCACTTCCGACGGCCCGTAAACGCGCCGCCGCGTGGAGCCGGACCATTCGCTGTCCGGCCTCTTGAGCGCGCGGTTCATGGACACCTGCTGCTCCATTGCGGTTCGCGCCTCGTAGCTGACGCGCGTGATCAGATTGTGCATGCGCGTCTGGTGTTCGAGGGCCATCAGCGCCACAATGTCGCTGTGGGGTGAGAGGTAGCGGTCCGTGTCGAAGCGGCTCGCAAGGTCAGTCACGTTCGCTCCCCCTTTAAGATCGAGGTTGTCCGGATTATCGCCGCGCAGGAAGACGTTACCCATGTGCAGGTCCGCGCCGTGGGTTCCGGTCACGTACCATCCTCCCCATCGCTCCTTCATGGGAGATCGGTGGTCGGTGACGAAACCCCCAGCCTGGAAAATCGGGTAGCCGTCGGTCGCGGTGTAGACGGACCGCACCATGTGGCCGGGCACGCCCAAGGTCTTCGGAGACGCGTGGCACTGGAGGCATTCGTCCCGGCGCACGAAGCGCGGAGTGGTCTTGCGGCTCTGGTCGAGCGTATAAAAAATCGCGCCTTTTTCGGGGTCCACGGCCGACGCCTCGACGACATCTCCGTCGACGACGAATCCAACATAGACCTGATCGTTAAAATAGATAGCGCGCGGTGTCTGCGGCGTGATGCGCTGAAGCTGAGAGCTGGTCTTCGAAAACACCAGAGCCTGGGAGGAGACCGGAACGTTCAGAAGTTCCAGAACAGATGGCAGGTAGCCGCGATCTTTGTCGAACCGCAACTTCACTTCGCCGCGGTCGAGTTTTCGTTGCAGTTCGCTGATAGGATCCTTCAGGACGTTCGACGCGTACTGGATGGAAGGATCGTCGAAGCCCATGACAACGGAGCCTCCGAGGTCGGTTTGAGCGATTGCGGAAAGGGTTGAGGAGATGAGAACGAGAAATACGAGGAATCCCAAGTTCGGTTTCATTCCGGCTCCTTAGTAATCTTCCGCCTGAAGACGCCGGCCGGCTGACGTCATGGCCGGACGCTCCGGCGCTGAAGTTTTAGTGTAACAATAATGGAGAAACGTCTCCTTCTTTCGATAAAGGAGACGGTTTCCCTCCATCGCATGCGCGATCCTCTCGTCACCGTCGTCACGCCGTCTTTCAACCAGGGTCAATTCATCCGGGCGACGATCGAAAGCGTTCTGAGCCAGAACTATCCGCGCATCGAGTACATCGTCATGGATGGCGGATCGACGGATGAAACCGCCCAGGTCGTCCGCGAATACAGCAGCCGTCTGAAGTTCGTTTCCGAACGGGACCGGGGTCAATCCGATGCCATCAACAAGGGCTTTCAAGTGGCGAAAGGCGAGGTTGTCTCGTGGCTCAATTCAGACGACACGATTCTGCCCGGGGCGATATCGCATGCAGTGCGCGCCTTTGAAGTCAACCCGGCGGCGGGAGCGGTTTACGGCGAAGGGTACCTGCTCGACTACGATGGCAACGTCACGGGCCGGTTCCCGGTTACCGAGCCGTTCAATCTTTGGAAACTTGTTCATCTCTCGGATTACATTCTTCAGCAGACCGTGTATTTTCGCCGCGCCGTCCTGGAGGAAATCGGCTGGGTGGATCAGAAGTTGCATTATGTGATGGACTGGGACCTGCTGATCCGGATCGGGAAGAGATACGAATTGGTATACATCCCCGAATACATGGGATGCCTTCGCGAATACGGGACCGCGAAGACGTTCGCCGGAGGAGCCACGCGCGTAGCAGAGATCGGCGAGGTTCTGCGCCGCGAAACAGGAAGATGGTGGCCGCCCGGATACGTCGTCTACGGTCTGGACGCGTACTCGAAGATCTGGTATGAGGCCATTGACGAATTCACGCCTGGCCTTCTGCGCGGCGTCTCCGAAAAAGTTAAGGGGTTTCTCGCACGCTCGATCGCGCAGGCGATCGGCGGCAGGATTCACGGTTCGCAGGGCTGGTTCTCCGACGGGTGGGCGACGACGCAAGCGCATTTCATGCTTCCGCCGGGCAGCGGGGAATTGATGGTGCGAGGATCAGTTCCGGAATGGGCGAGCTGGCTGAGAGGACAATCCATTCGAGTGGACTGCGATGGACGAACCGTGTCGGAACTCGCTCTCCCGATGGGCGAGTTCGATATTTCGATTCCGATCAAGGCTCGGAGGACCGGAGGCCCTCTTCGCCTCACGGTGCTCGCATCGCGCTACTTCGTGCCAAGTCAGGTGCAGGAGGGCGCAGCCGATGGCCGGCGCCTATCCTATCTCCTGAAGAGTTTCGGCTGGCGTTAGAACCGTTCGGCCAGCCGAACCAACCGGCGGCGCCAGTTGACTTTGGCGAAGAGGGAAGCGTTCGTTGAAGGCGGCTGGATGCTGGCAGATGACCCGCGAACCTTGGCTCTACCGGAGATCGCACTCGCGCGCGGAGTTCGGGAATCGCCGCTACAAAGACAGGAGTCGACCGCGCCGGGTTGGCGGGCCGTTTGGACGTCGATGAAACCTAGTCCGGGATGGGCTTGGAAGAACAAACTGGCCGAGCGCTTGGGGCCGAGTCGCCGATGGGCAAGCTTACCTTGGCGGCGATGCGGAGCCGTGTCAGGGCGAGACCTGCCATGATCGCGCTTAGGCGCGAACGATACGCTCCGCGGCTGTGCCGGTCGTGCGTTTGGCGGCCGTCAATGCGAAGTTGCGGTGGATCGCTTCAGAACGAGTAGCGAAGTCCTAATTGAAGGATCCTCGGGTCCCCCGCCGAAGTGATTCTTCCGAATAAAGCATTGATCCGGGCGGTGTTCGGGCTTCCCAGGTTCACCTTGTTGAACAGATTGAAGAATTCTCCCTGGAACCGGATCTTGTGCCGCTCCGAGAAGGGCATGGGAAATTCCTTGAACAGCGAGAAGTCGAACACGGCGGAAGACGGGCCTCTCATCGTGTTGCGGCCAATCGTGCCAAACGTTCCCGGCGCAGGTTCGCGGAATGCGGCCGTATTGAACCAGCGGAGAATCCGCTCCCCGCGCGGGCGCGATCCCTCAAGATCAGGGCTCCCGATGATGTCCACGCGGTCCTGACCAATGCCCGTGAAGGAAATATCGGCGCCGTTTGAAATCGTCAGCGGGCCTCCCGTCTGGATGCTGAGAATGCCGTTCGTTTGCCATCCGCCGACGGCGTACCTCAATGGTCCCGAGGGCTTGAATGGGAGCGCGTAGTTGAACGACCCGACGAACCGGCCGCGCCGGTCGAAGTTCGAGGGGCCGTAATCCTTCTCGATCGAGCCGTAGGGAAAGGTGTTGCCGTTACCTTCAAAGGCGGTGTTTGAGAGGATGTCCAGGCTCTTTTGCCAACTATAGCCGGCGAGGAAGGTCATGCCGCCCGAAAAACGCCTCTCCACGCTCACCACGAGGGCGTCGTAATTGGAACGTCCGTAGGTTCCCGCGTAGGTGATCTGCGTGAATTCCCTGCGTGGCCTTCGCTGGTCAGTGTTAGCGACGGTCGCGCCTGGGCCATAGATCGCCGGGTTCAATTCGGCGGCGTGGAACAGCTTTCGGCCCGCGGAACCCTGATACGCGGTTCTCAGTACAAGCTGCTTGGGCAGACTGTGTTCCAGCGTGACGTTCCATTGATGGACGCTCGGATGTGTGAATTCGGGAGCGAAGCCGACAATCAGGAACGGGGTAGGGAAGAACTGAGTGGACGCGATAGGCCGGGTCACCGGAAACGGATTCACATAGCCGCGATAGGGGTCCTGGGTCGATACCGGCGCGGTGATATCGACGCGCACCGAGTTCGGCGGCGATGTGACCTGCCGGTTGTAGGTCAATGCCGGAGTCTGATCGTGGAAGCGCCCGTAGCCCGCGCGGATGCTGGTCTTCCCGTTTCCGAAAACGTCGAAGGCGACGCCGAGCCGGGGATCGAATAGAGAGTAGACGGCGTTCACGCCGGACTCGGGAACGCCCGGATCGCCGGCCGCAAGCTGGCCCGGCGGAAGAGTGGGGAATCGCTTCGACCGGACACCCTGCCTGTAGGCCGAGTCGTTAAACTGCGAAATTTGCCGCGCCGCGTGATCGGTGAACGGGATGAAGGGATTCCACCGCAATCCAAGACTCAATGAGAGCCGCCGGTTCACCTTGAAGTTGTCCTGAATGTAGAGACCGTATAGGTTACGGAACAGGCTGTTGTAGAGCGTGTTGATCTGGCTGAACACGCTCGGCTTGCCCAGCATGAAGTCGGCCAGATTGTCACCCGAGAACCGGCCGCCGAAAGTATAATTCCCGTCGGAGAGGAAGTCCTGATCGAGGACGTTTTGCTCGCGCAGCCCATCGAACCCGAAGTCGAGCTCGTGCCGCCCCTTCACCCAGGTCCAGGAATGTTGCAGGTTGTACTGGTCGCGCGGGACGCGGTAGAGCGCGTTGAAAGAGTTCGCGAAATACTGCGTAACTCCCATGCGAAAAGTCGAGCCCGTGGAAAGCGTTGGAACGTTGATCCCAAGCTCGCGGTGGCCGGGGAAGCCTTGCGGCTGATGGGCGATGTTCGAAGCCCGGTTGAAACTCAGCGAAGTGCTCGAGAGCAACGTGGGGCTTGCGGTAAAGGTGTAGTTCACTACGGCGGATTGGCTCTGCCAGCGGCGGTCGGCGACGGCCGTGAGCAGATTCGCCGGATCGATGATGGAAGGAATCGTCAACTCGTCGAAGAAATAGCGGCCCGAGAGCTGATGGCGCACCGAAAACTGGTGATCGACGCGTACGAGATACTGATTGTCGGTTTGCTTGTCGGCGCGTTGGTAGCGAACCAGGCCATTCGCCTCCGTGGCCACCGGGATGAATTGCAGAACCTTCAATGCGATCGGGTCGAGACGACTCGTTGCAATGATATTGCCGGGAAGCGGCAGGTTGCCCTGGGGATCCACAAACTGCCGGGGCAGGAAGTTTGAAAAGTCTCCTCGACGCTGCGCCGCCGTTGCCACCGTTGCTGTAAGGCTCGACGGCAAGGAGCGAACCTGCGTGCCCTGCCAGGAACCGAAGAAGAAGGTCTTGTTGCGGATGATCGGTCCACCTCCGGCGAATCCGTACTGGTTGCGTTTCAATCCGTCGTTGCGCGGCGCGAAGAAATTCCGAGCGTTCAACTCGCCGTTACGGACGTACTCGAAGAACGAAGCATGGAAAGCGTTCGATCCGGAGCGGGTGACGATGTTGACCACCCCGCCGCCTCTGCCCGCGAATTTGGCCCCGTAATTATTCGTTTGGTAGCTGAATTCCTGGATGGCGTCCGGGTTGGGCAGCACATTCGCCACTTCGGTGTAGGGATCTTCGTGGATGCCTCCGTCCATCACGAACGTGGTCGAATTGCCGCGGCCTCCCGATGCCGAGATCAGTTCGGAGCCGGACTCGGGCCTTGTGGCAGCCTGGTTAAATGTGCCGGACGCGGAAAGCGTTCCTGGCGTCACGCGGAGAAGTTGCAGAACATTGCGGCCGTTGAGCGGCAGGTCGGTCATCATTTGGTTGTTGATCACCGTATTCTAATGTTGCATTCTTGGTATCGACGGCCGACACTTCTCCTACGACGCTGATCGTTTCGCTTACGGCGCCAACTGTCAGATGCACGTTCGCGGCGGCGTTCTGGTCGACTTGCAGATTGAGTTCCGGAATGCCGTAAGTGCTGAAGCCCTGCTTGCTAACCGTGACGGAGTAAGGACCGGCGGGAAGGGCGGTAACGGCGTAATACCCGGAGTCGTTCGAACTCGCGGTGCGCTCAAAGCCCGTGGAAGAACTCTTCACGGCGATGGTTGCCCCTGGAATAGGGGCGTTCGAGGCGTCAGTGACGAGGCCGGAAACGGATGCGGTCTGCCGCTGCGCCAGGAGGCCGGCAGCGGTCATGATGACGAGTGCGATGTTTCGAAGCGAAAACATGGAACCTCCCTCTTCGAACGAAGTATACATCAGGGCGGGGGATGGGGCCGCTGCCGTTGCGGGCGGCGGCCCGCGATATCTCTCATGCGACAGCCCTACTTGAAAACCGCTGGAAACTGCGTCATGATCGTTTTCGGAGGAATGAAGATGACCAAGGAAGGGATGCACGGCCAAGTCGGCGCGATGAAGGAATTTTTCGACCGTTCAACAAAGGTGCTGGACGAATCCGATTCCGGCTTCGCGCCGAAGGACGGTCTTTTCAACGTGGCCCAGCAGGTGGCCCACACGGCTCAGACGGTGGAGTGGTTTATCGAAGGCGCGTTCGCACCCGGCGGCTTCGCTATGGATTTCGAGAGCCTTGACAAAGGGGTCCGCGCGGTTTCTTCGCTGGCTGCGGCGCGGGCATGGATGGATCGCGCGTGCGCGTCGGCTCATGCGGCGGTCGAAGCGAACAGCGAGGAAGCCTGGGGGGCGCCACTGCCGTCCGGACCTATTATGGGCGGAATGCCACGGTTTGCCATTTTCGGCGCGTTGACCGACCATTCCGCGCATCACCGCGGCGCGCTTACGGTCTATTCGCGGCTGATTGGGAAAGTGCCGGCCATGCCGTACATGGATATGTAGGGAGGCTACAACCGCCGTTTTTTCGCGGAAACTGGCCGCGCGCGTGCCATTACGGTTTTCGTCCGGATACTTCGTCGAGCGGGTGCCGATTGCGGGAATGCGGGAGCCGCTCCCGCCGCCTATCTCAGCCGCTCGACCGGGCCAAAGCTCATCCACGCTGCGAGGCTGCAAGTGTTTCAATTGTGATAATATCCCCTTTTGATTCGAACAACTGACTGAACCACGGGAGCTATCCAAGTGAAGATCTACGAAGGCAAGGATATCCGGAACGTCGGTGTAGTGGGCCACGGCGATTCCGGTAAGACGACGCTCACTTCCGCAATACTGTTCACCTGTGGCGCGACGAACCGCCTGACGCGCGTCGATGAGGGGAACACGATAACGGATTTCGACGAAGAGGAGGTCGCGCGAAAGATTACGATCTCCACCTCAGCCGCCTTTGCGGAATGGAAAAAAGCGAAAATTAACATCCTTGATACTCCGGGCTACAACATTTTCATCAACGACACGCGCGGCGCGCTCGTCGCCGCCGAGGCCGCCCTGGTGCTGGTGGATGGCGTCGCAGGCGTCGAGGTGCAGACCGAAAAAGTTTGGGCTTTCACGAGCGATTATTCGCTCCCTCGCGCAATCGTCATAAATAAACTCGATCGCGAACGCTCCAGCTTCGATCGCGCGCTTGAAAGCGTGCAAGCGCACTTCGGCCGCACCGCCGTTCCTGTTCAACTACCCATGGGAACCGAACGCGATTTCAAAGGCGTCATCGACATCGTCCGGATGAAAAGCTATACCTACACGCCGGACGGGGACGGAAAAGGTAAGGAAGGCGATATCCCCGATGCCTACGCGGAGGCCGCGCAGAAGGCTCACGAAGTGGTCGTCGAACTCGTTGCCGAGGGTAATGACGCGCTTCTCGAGGAGTTTTTCGAGCAGGGCACGTTGCCGGTCGAGCACATTCTCGATGGGTTGAAGGCGGCGGTCGCGGAAAAACGCATTTTCCCCGTCCTGTGTGCATCCGCTCTCCACAACATTGGAACCGATCAGATCTTGAATTTCACCGTGGAGAATTTTCCTTCTCCCGTCGACCGCGGCGAGGTCCCGTGCATGAACCATGGCGCGGATTCGACACGCAAGGTCGCGGACTCGCAGCCCGTGGCCGCTTACGTTTTCAAGACGGCGGCGGACCCCTTCGCGGGGCGCGTGTCCTACCTGAAAGTCATTTCGGGCGTGCTTAAGAACGACGCCCATCTGCAGAACGTGGAGAGGGGCACAGAGGAACGCCTCGCCCACATCGGCTGCATGCAAGGCAAGACGATTACGCCAGTGAATGAACTGCACGCCGGCGACATCGGCGCCGTCGCCAAGTTAAAGGACACGCAGACCGGCGACGCGCTTTGCGACAAGGCGTCCCAGATTACGTTCGCGCCAGTGAAGTTTCCAGATCCGTCGATCGCTTTTGCGATTGAAGCGAAATCGCGTCAGGACGAAGACCGCATGGGGAACGCGGTGCACAAGATTCTCGAAGAGGACAAGTCCTTGCGTTTTTATCGCGACGCGCAGACGAACGAGTTCCTCCTCGCGGGAACCGGCCAGCAGCATGTGGAAATCATCGTTAGCCGGCTGAAGAAGCGCTATGGCGTCGAGGTGGCGCTCAAGCCGCCGAAGATTCCGTACCGCGAAACCATTCGCGGAAGAGCCGACGTTCAGGGCCGCCACAAGAAGCAGACCGGAGGCCACGGCCAATTCGGCGATTGCTGGATCAGAATGGAGCCGCTGCCCCGCGGGGCGAAGTTCGAATTCGTCAACGAAGTATTCGGCGGGGCGATTCCGAAGAACTACATTCCGGCGATAGAAAAGGGCATTGTTGAAACCTCCGTGAACGGGTTCTTGGCGGGGTTTCCGATGGTCGATTTCCGGGTCGTAGTCTACGATGGCTCGTATCATGACGTCGATTCCTCCGAACTTGCTTTCAAACTGGCTGCGCGCAAAGCGTTCCGGAACGCGATGGCACAGGCGAGGCCAGCGCTGCTTGAACCGGTAATGAACGTGGAAATTCAGGCGCCCGTCGAATATGCAGGCGACCTGATGGGCGACCTCAACGGCCGCCGCGGCCGTATCGCCGGCATGGAAACGCGCGGAAGCACGCAGATTCTCCGCGCCCAGGTTCCGATGGCGGAGATGCTGAACTATCAGAACGATCTCACGTCGATGACGCAAGGCCGCGCGTCGTTCAGCATGGAATACGACCACTACGATTTCGTGCCCTCACTGCAGGCGGAGAAAATAGTCGCCGCGGCGAAGGCCGCGAAGGCCGGGGTAGAAGAGGAAGAGGAGTAACTGCGCGGATCGGAAGGAAGTATTGCGGCGGTGGGCGGCGTTCTCGTGAGGTCGCCGCGGGCGCATGACCGTCAGCCGCCGGTCCCGTCGTGGGAATTTCGTCTATTTGCGAGCGCGGCCACCGGGGCCACCTCAATACGGAGACTTTTTCCATAGCCGCAAGCTCAGCGGCGTCTATGACGCAAATCCGAGGCAGCTTTTGCTCGTGGGTTTGGTCCTCAGGACCCGTCAGGAAATGGCTGTTCCAAGTCCATAGGGAACCGTGGTGGCGGCGGGCAAGGCCATCGTTGTTTTGTGGCCTGTCATTTCCACGGAAGAAGGCAGGCGACACGAAAACCAGGTGGCGTAACCGGCCGCGCTTCGCACGGCAGGCGGGCGGAAGCGCCAGCCCCACCGCGCGCTGCTTTATGACGAGCCCTTAGCCTGTTTGACTGAGCGCGGCTTCGTCGAGGAACCACGTCACGCTGCGTCCGTTGTGCGCGATGATTTGCACGGGATATTTCTCCGGTTGGTAATCTTCCTCAAATACGGCGTGGAGGACCGGCGCTTTCTCCGCGCCCGCCGCGAGGATAACGGTATGTTTCGCCGCCAGCAGGACACCGGGCAGCAGCGTGACACGCCACTCCCTATCCTTCTCCAGGCAGACCGCCGCGGCGATTCCTTCGCGGTCGGCGATCAACGGGTCGCCGGGAAAAAGACTCGCCGTGTGACCGTCCGGCCCCATGCCGAGATGCAGAAGATCGATGTGCGGCATCTCGCCTGGCTCCAGATCGAACAACTCGCGGATCTCTTCGGTGTAGTTCACGGCCGCGCGGCGGGGTTCAAACTCGCCGAAGATACGGTGGGTACGCGACCGGAGGATGCGCGCCGGAAGGATGAGATGCTCTTCCGCAAGGCCATAGTTGCTCCGCGGGTGCGCGGGCGAAACCGCGCGCTCGTCGGCCCACAAGAGATGGACCCGGTCCCAGTTGAAGCGCGCGGCGACGAGAGCTTCGAAGAATAGCTTCGACGTGGAGCCGCCGGAAACCGCGAATGTGACTCGCTCCTTCGCCGCGAGCGCGTTCTCGAGCACGCCGAGTGCGTGATGCGCGCAGCCTTCGGCGGCAGCCTTTGCATCCGGATAGGAGTAGCGATGAACACTCAATGGAATTCCATCTCCCATCCCGAGGCCAGTTTTGCCGCAAGGCCAACGGTTTTTTCGTAAACCGGATCGTGCCCGATCAATCCCAATTCCTCGCGCAGCAGTGCGTCGTCCGTAAAAACCGGCAATGCGGTGCGGTTGGCGAGCGTGTCGACGCGGGCCTCGAAGACCGCTCCTTCCACAAGTTCCACTTCCACGTGATTCCGCCCGCTGATCTCGACGACAGCCAGCTCGCCGCGGCCTTCACCGCCCTCGGAAACGAATTGAAGCCTGGGCTCCGCGCCGCCGCTTTCAAGACACTGTTTGAGCCACGCCGCGAAGTAGTAGGCGGAAACGGGGATGGCGCTTCCCGTGCAGCGGATCCTGACGTCCGTCACCGTCGCGATCTGTGAGAGGTACACGGGATTCTCAAAGATCTGCGCGATCAGTTCGCGGCGGCGCGTCAGGCGGGTCCATGCGAGGTCGCAAACACGTTTTCCCGAGGCGATCGCGGTTGCGAGATCGCCCAGAATCGCCCCGGTATCGGGGAAGCCGGCGCTGTCGAGAATCACCTTCCCCGCCAAAGGAAAAAAGCCGGCAAAAGCGGGCAGCCGGAACAGGCGGGCCGGGCGGCACCAAACAACCAGCGGGAGGTCGGGGGCAGCGAGCGGAAGCACAACGCCTGGGACATCGCTAAGCGCGGCTTCCGTCGCCGTGATATCGATCTGCTCGCAACAGATTTGCTGACTCTTTCCGAACGGCATCCAGCACTGCGCGGAGACATGGGCCTCCAGAGCCGCATCTCCGGATGGACGAAGATGAATGACGATCGTGCGGCTGGGGTGCTCGCGCATGACCATCGCAATCGCTTCGCCCGCCCGTTGTTGGACAGCCGCGGCCTCCGCGCCGGGCAAGTCATCGAGTAACACGACGAGCGTCATAGTACACGCGCGCAACACGCCGGCGGAAGCGCCGGTCTCCGTGCCGCTATCGGCATGCCCGCCCATTGTGGCCCATAGGCCGGCGAGATCGTGGAGCACTTTCTGCGGAAGGATGGCGCTCACGGTTTTCTCCAAACGTGTCCCCGGCGCGCGAGCATCTGGTCCGCGGCCTCCGGTCCCCATGCGCCGCAGGGGTAGTTCGGGAAATCGAATTTTTGCTCACTCCATACGGCGGCGATGGGTTCGACAGCGGCCCAACTGGCCTCCACCATGTCCTGGCGGGTGTAGAGCGTGGCATCGCCCGCGATCGCGTCGAGTAGCAGCGTTTCGTAAGCCGAAGGGGAGCGCCCGCCAAAACTCGATCCGTAGTTGAAATCCATGGAGACCGGGCGGAGTTTCATGCCCGAACCAGGCTGCTTCGAAAGGAATTTGAGCGAAATGCCTTCTTCTGGCTGGATGCGGACGATGAGCAGGTTGGGACGAGCGCCGTCGCCGCTTGCGTCGAACATGTCGTGCGGCGGGGCGTTGAAGTGTATGGCAATTTCGCTGACGCGCTTCGGCAGGCGCTTACCTGTGCGGATATAAAACGGCACGCCGGCCCAGCGCCAGTTCTCCACGAAGAAGGTCGCGGCGGCGTAGGTGTCCGTGCGCGATTGCGGATCGACGCCCGGTTCTTCACGGAACCCCAGGACGGACGCCGCGCCTACCCGCGAGGCTCCGTATTGGCCCGCGACAGCGTTGGCCGCGACCTCATCGGGCTTCATGACGTGGATGGATCGCAGTAACTTTGCACGCTCGTCGCGCACCGCGCCGGGGTCGAACGTGGCGCTTGGCTCCATGGCGATGGTGGCCATCACCTGCAGGAGGTGATTCTGGATCATGTCGCGCAGGCTGCCGGCTTCCTGATAATAGGATCCCCGGCCCTCGACGCCGATGGATTCGGCGGCCGTAATCTGCACGTGGTTGATGTAGCGCCGGTTCCAGAGCGGCTCGAAGATCCCGTTTCCGAAGCGGAAGGCGAGAATATTCTGGACCGTTTCCTTGCCCAGATAGTGATCGATGCGGTAAACGTCCCGCTCGTCGAACACTTCGTGCAGGGCGTCGGAAAGGACGCGCGCACTTTTCAGATCGTGGCCGAATGGCTTCTCGACGACAAGTCTGCGCCATCCGTTTCCACTGGCGATGCCCGCCGCGCCAATCCCGCGCGCGGCGGCCGCGTACTGGCTGGGTTGAGTCGAAAGATAAAACAAAACGTTGCCGCCGGTACGGCGGGTCTCTTCGATGGCGCGCAACCGGGTGGCGAGACGCTGGTAGCAGACGGGATCGTTCACGTCGCCGGCCATGTAGAAAAGGCCCGTGGCGAAGCCGGTCCAGACCTCTTCGTCGAACGGGGCGTCCTCAAGAAACCGGGCCACTGATTCGCGCATGTTTTCGCGGAAGCGTTCGTCGGTCATCGGCGTGCGTGAAATGCCGACGACGGCGAAGCCGGGCGAAAGCCTCTGTTCGTAGGCGAGGCGGTAGAGAGCGGGCAGGAGCTTGCGTTTGGTGAGGTCTCCGTTCGCGCCAAAAATCACGACGGTACATTCGGGGACGCGGCGCTCGAAACGGAGCGGGTCCTGAAACGGGTTCCCGGACGGCATGAACTCCAACATAGCAGATGGGGCGATGCCCGATGGCCACCAAAGCCATGCCGGCCATGGCGAACCCGGCTTGTCATTCGCACGCTCGTTCGATGCGCCTCAGCGAGAGCCATTTCGAGATCTCGTGCCGCCCCTCCTCCGAAAGCCGGTGTAACCTCGAACACACCCCCGGTGGCTAAAGAACACGGTTGTACCGGCACTCACGTCGAAGTGCAAGCGATCGCCGGATGGATAAATCCAGGAACCGAAAAAGGGAAAGGCCCTATGACGTTGGCCGGGCCGCCCAGTGAACCCGCAGGAACCTATCTTCGAACCCAGATCGGACTGGCCCACGCCATGTTCTTATCCGTCTGGATTACCCGCACGTAGTAGTAGCACTCTTCGCCCGCATAACCTTCGTCGCGAAACGTGAACTGGCTCTTGTCCGTCGAGTAAACGAATTTCCCGTTCTTGACGATGTCGATCTTCGAGATCGCCGCCGTGCCTTTCACCGCAACCGTCAATTCCGGAATCCCCGCCACCACGGTCTCCTCCCCCATCAAGGCGCTGCCAATGCGGAAGTCGACCAGAATCTTGTCCGTTGAGGCGTACGTGCGGCGCGCGCGGAGACCTTCGAAAATGCCGTCGCGGTCGAGCGTCTTCACGTAGACCGCGGCGAACGACATATGCGTCGAGCGGTGATCCGAACTCGCGATAAAGCCCAGTTTCAGCTTTTTCTCCAGCGCATTCCAGATGAAGTTCTTGCTGTCCTTCTCGTAGATCGCGCGGCCTGCCGGATCGGGCGCGCCGTTGTATTCGTAGGTGCTGCGCAGCCCCTGATAGATTTCGACCACGCGTTCGATGTCCGGATCGTTGTACTCCCAGCTCACCTGCTTGTTGGCCCAAGCCGAAGTGTGTGGAATCGAGAGCGCCTTCTTGCCTTTCAACATGCGGAACAGGCCGTCCGGACTCACGCCCGTGTCGCCGATGTCGTACGAACCGGGCACCGGCGTATAGTCGCGGTTCAGGTGAACGATGTTGCGATGTCCCCAGGGCGAATACTGGCTCCGCTCGTAGGCGTGCATGGGAGAAAACACGCCGGGCTTGTAATAGAGATCGGAAATCTGCTGAATGCGCCACAAATTATAGCGGCGCGGAAGGTAACGCGTGTGGTCGGTCACACCGATGAAGTCGAGCCCCGCGGCGTCGGCGGAATACCGCATCGTGTCCATCAGCGATCCGTCGTTCGTGCCTCCGTCTTCAGAGATATCGGTATGCCGGTGAAGGTCGCCCCATACAAGTTGATAGCCGTTGAGGACATGGCGCGAGGGCGGCGGCGGCGCGGCTTTCGCCGTCAACGGCGGCGCGGGAGTGAGCGGCGGTGTCGATCCCGCCGGTTCGAATAATTGAGCGTAGACGGTGTTGTGCGCGGAGCCTGCCGGATAGACGGCGAGAACTCTCGATCCCAGATTCGCGGCTACGATGCGCTGATCGATGCGTCCTTCGCTATTCAAAATCGGCTCCGGCTTCCTCCAGGAACCCGGCTCCCACACCGTGCTCTGCACGTTCAGCCAATTCACATTCCTTGCCGTGCGGAAGAACAGACGCAATTGACCGTCCGCGGCCACTGCGATCGAGCCCGCTTCCATTCCCGCCTTTCCCGCGAGTTTCGCAAGCGCCGCCTGGGCATCGGGCGATGTGTACAACTTCCCGTTCTGGTAACAGGCGAAGCCGATCTCGCGCCGGGGCCGCAATCCGCCGTCGGCCGAATCGCTGGCCCAGGCCTCGGGGCCGGTCTCCCAGGTTATCCACGCGCGCTCACTTGCGTCGACGAACAGACTGGCGTGATTCTCGAGCCGTGAAGAGGCCGCAACCGGAATCTCCGCGCTCCAGGTGGTTCCCGCCAGCGTGCGGAGGAACACGTCGTAATCGCCGCGATAGCTGTCCCAGGCGACGTAAAACACGTCCTCTTTTGGCGACGCCGCGACAACCGGCTCCCAGTCGTTCGCCGCATTCTCCGTGACGAAGCCTTCCTTGCCCCAGGAATTGGAGTGGAGCCGGTATAGAATGTCGAGGCTCTTGCCGCGCATGCTTTGCCAGACCAGCAGCACGCGCGAACCCGCGGCGGCGAGCTGCGGCGAAACGTCGGCCGCGGCATCCGTCGTGAGGCGCTCGGTCTTCGACCAGGTCTTGCCGCGAAGCGCGCGGGCGTAGATGTCCCAATTGCCGCGGACCTGCGCGGGCCATGCGACCCATACGGCGTTGTTCCCGTCCACGGCGATGGCCGGCTTGTGGTAGTCGCCGGCGATTTCCGTAACCTGCGCGGGCTCGCTCCACTTTGCGCCCTCGAAGCTCGCGGCGTACACATGCGAGGTACCTTCGGTCTCGGAATAGGAGACCCAGGCCACCCAGGCACGGCCGTTTCGCACGGCGAGCGCGGGATGATCGTCTTCGCGAACCCCGCTCGTGACCGGCATCAGCGCCTTGAGAGCCGCCTCCATCGCCGGGTCCGGACTGGGACTTGGGCCGGGGTTCGGACGCTGCGCGAGAAGTGGAACGAGCGAAAGCAACGCGATCCCGGCGCGCATCTTGGGGCCTGCGAGGAAATGACTGTTCATATGGAACTCAAGTCGTGGAGCAAGCAATCGCTGAATGTGGCCTGCGGAGCGAGGTTGCCAGTTGCAGCAGTTGTTTCATTACGGGCACTTACTTCTTCAGGGGCGTGACGACGATCTTGCGGAACTCGACCGGTCCGTGGTCGCCCTGCAAGATGAATGGTCCTGGCGCGCCCTCGTCGGGATTGTTCGCAACCGCGGTCAACCCTTCAATCAGACCCTTGTCGATAATCTTCTTCCCGTTCAGGACCACGGTAACGTCCCGTCCAACCAGCCGAATATCGAGGGTCTGCCATTCCCCGGCCGGCTTGCTCGCATTCACCGAGGGGACGATGCGGCTATAGAGCGCGCCGTTTCCATGCGAATCCGGAGGCTTGCCGAAGTCTTCGAGAATTTGCACTTCATAGCGGCCGCGAAGCCCAATTCCGCTGTTGCTGTGCTCTCCCACTTTGAATTCGGCATGCAGATCGTAGTTCCAGAAGCGCCGCGTCGTAATCAGATTGTTCGCTCCGGCCACGTTCGTCAAGGCGCCGTCCTTGACGGCCCAACCGAGAGGCTTATTCGGAATCATTGGCTTCCAGCCTGTGAGATCGAAACCGTTAAACAGAGGAACCGCCTCGCCCGGCTTCCAGGAGCCGTCGTCGTGCTCCGTGATTTCCGGCGCTCGCAATCCGGTCCAATCGAAGTACTCCTTGCCCGCTTTGAGGGTGCCGCGAAGCCGCCCATTCGCGATATGCGCGCGGTACTCTTCGTCCGGAGCCCGCCGCTGAGGGCCTTCAAAGCTGAAGACCAAGTCACCGTCCTTGGTCGACAGGTGGGGGATGTCGTACATGCCGCCACCAGGCGCTCCGACGAATCGCCCCTTCCCGCCCTTTACTTCAAGCCACCATGCGCGGCCTCGGGGCTCGTTCTGGACAAAGATATTCCACTGTCCCTCGTAGGGCGCGTCCGCGCCGAAGAGACAAGCCACGGGTAGCAATCCAAGCATGAATTTCCGCATGATTGTTATCCTACCAGCAACCCGTTACGTTCGAGAAGGGCATTGGCGTCGGGGTCGCGCCCCATGAAACCCCGGTAAAGCTCGGCGGGATCTTCGCTGTCGCCTTTCGCGAGAATCCGCTCGCGAAACTCAAGCCCGACTTCGCGGCTGAAGACGCCGCCGGCCTTGAAGCGCGTGAATGCGTCCGCATCGAGCACCTCTGCCCATTTGTACGAATAGTAGCCAGCTCCGTAGCCGACCGGACTCCCGAACAGATGGGTAAACGAAGCGATCATCGCATGTTCGGGCGGAATTGGAACGGACGAGAAGGATTCGAGCAGACGCCTCGAATAAGCTATGCAATCGCCATCGGTCTCCGGAGAATATTGGCGATGCAGCGCGAGATCCACGCAGCCGAGGCTGATCTGGCGCATCTGCGCGTTCGCGCTTCGAAAGGTCTTGGCGCGCTTCATCTTCTGGAACAGGTCGTCCGGAATCGTCTCGCCGGTCTTGCAGTGCCCGGCAAACAGGTCGAGCGCGGGACGCTCCCAGCACCAGTTCTCCATGATCTGCGAGGGCAGTTCGACGAAATCCCAAGCGACGTTCGTGCCGGCAAGGCTGCGAATCTCGACGCGGCTGAGACAGTGGTGGAGGAGGTGGCCGAACTCATGGAAGATGGTTTCGACCTCGCGGTGCGTCAACAGCGCGGGCTTGTCCACGGACGGCGCCGTCAGGTTGCCGCAAATCAGACCGAGGTGCGGGTCGAAACCCGCGGGGGTAGGCGCTCCGGTGAGGAAAGCGTCCATCCAGGCCCCGTCGCGTTTGTTCTCCCGCGGATACCAGTCGGCGTAAAAAGCGCCCAGCAAAGTGGCGTCGCGTTCGTCGCGAATCTCGTAGAACTTCACGGCTGAGTCCCACGCGGGTACTCCTGTTTTCTCCGAAACCCGAATGCCGAAGGCGCGGCGAAAAATCTCGAACATCCCTTCGGTTACGCGTTCGAGTGGAAAGTAGGGGCGGAGAACCTCTTCATCGAAATCGTAGAGAGCCGCTCGCTGCTTCTCCGTGTAGTAGGCCACGTCCCACGGCGCCAGGTCCAGCGCATCGGGTCCTTCAAGCGACCTTCGGAATGCAGTCAACTCCCGGTTCTCACGCTCGAAGCTCGCCTGGGTGCGCTCGCGGAGTCCGTCAAGGAAGGACTGCGCGCTCGCGCCATCGTGAGCCATGCGGTCTTCAAGAACGAGATCCGAGAAATCCTTGAAGCTGAGAAGTGTTGCCCGAGCCCGGCGCAATTCCAATATTCGCGCGATGAGACCGCGATTGTCGTGTTCTCCCGCCGTGGCGCGCGTGGTGTGGGCGCGGTAGAACTTCTCGCGAACCAAGGCGTCGTCCAGATACGTCATCAAGGGCACGTAACTGGGCGCTTGCAGTGTGAAACGCCAGCCCTCGACGCCCTTTCCTTCGGCGGAGCGGCGCGCGGCCTCGATGGCGGTTGGCGGCAGGCCCACCAATCTTGCCGGGTCTGTGATGACGTACTCGAACTGGTTGGTTGAGTCGAGCACGTTCTCCGAAACCTTCGTCGTGACGGTCGCAAGCGCGACGTCGATTTCTTCAAGGCGTCTTTTCTGGTCCGGATCGAGCATGGCGCCCTGACGCCTGAAGCTGTCAATGGTCTTGACCAGGAAACGTTTCCTGGGACCTGTCAGCGCCTTGGCTTGATCGGTGGCGGCAAAGTCCTGTACTGTGTTCCAGAGACCTGCGTGGATGGGAATGCCGGCGTAGAACGCGCTCACTTCGGGTTGCACGGCGTTATAGGCGGCGCGCAGTTCCGGGCAGGTTGCAACCCCTTCCAGATGCCGAACGACACCGATTGCCCAATCGAGACCGTCAGTCATCTGGTCGAGGGCGAGCATGGTATCCGTGAACGTCCGCGGCGGGCTGCCAGGCGCGCGGCCGGCGGCGATTTCTTCCAGGCGCAGGCCGGACTCCGCAATCAACTGGCGTATGGCAGGCTCAACATGTTCGGGGCGGATGAGGTCGAAGGGAATATTGAAATCGATGGACAGGAGGGGGTTCGGCATTCCACGCTATTATCCCAATACTGGAATCGCCGCGTGTAGCGAACGTTTCCAGGAATGCTTCATTTCCGCGGAGGGCCGGCCTGTAAGGTAGCCCTGCACGAGACTGATCCCCAGCTCTTCGACGGCTTCAAGCGTGTCCTCGGTCTCGATTCCTTCCGCGATGGACTCAATGCCGAAGTGGTGTCCGAGTTCGGCAAGCTTGCGCACGCCCAGAGCGGTAATCTCGTTGCCGAGCGACCACACCAAGGCCTTGTCGATCTTTATGAAGTCTGGACGGATTTCGCTGATGAGTTGGAGAGTAGCGGACCCGGCGCCTACGTCATCCAAGGCGAGCCCGAAGCCCTGTTCGCGCAGAAATTCGCAGGTGCGGCGAAGTTGGGGCAGATCGTCGAGTCGCTCGGATTCGACGACCTCGAAGACGACGTCGCAGGCGCGCATGGAACTGGCCGCGAGCGTCTCAAGCGTCTGCCTGAGGCTCTCCGATGGCACTCCGATCGAGGAGGGAAGGAGATTCACGAACAACCGTTCTCCCTTTGACAACAAGCCGCTCGCCGAACGCAGGGCAAGGCGCCGCGCGTAGCAATCGAACTCCCTCGCCATGCCCCGGGCGTGTACGGCGTCAATGATGTCACCGCCGTGATAGAGCTTTGCGCCGTGGCAGCGAATCAGGCATTCGTAGCCGATCGGCGACTCGCGCCGCACATCCATGACGGGCTGAAAAAACGTGGTGAATTGACCGGTCGAGAAGGCGGGGTCGAACCAGGCGGTTTCGAGACGCCGGTCCCGACTGTTGAGCGTGGGGGAACGCAGCACTTCGCCGATGCCGCCTGAAGCGACACGGACTTCCTTCTGTTGTTGAACGGACAGACTGGCGCGCAACGCCGCGGTGACGGTAGAACCGTCCACTGTCTCATGGAAGGCAAAGAGACCGTCGACTCTCTCGAACGGAGTTCCGCATTGAGCAAGCACGTCCGCAACTCGTTGTCCCAGAGCGCCGTCGCCAGTGCAGACCAGGAGCACATTGTTTCCGCAGGCCGCCTGCAGGGCATAGAGAGAGCTCAGGATGTCGCTCAAGAAGATCGCCTCCTGCTATCTTATCGGGCAGAATGGCATGGACTTGAGCGGCAAATCGGGATGGTAGGCGCGGCAGGACTCGAACCTGCGACCCTCGGCTTAGAAGGCCGATGCTCTATCCACCTGAGCTACGCGCCCGCTATTCGATTATCGCAAATTGCCCGCTTCACGGATCCGCACGTTCCTGAACATCACAAGAGTCCTCCGGTCATGAAGCTGCAAACCCACGGGCCCGGTCTTCGGACGGCCCGGGTCTCCTGGATGTTGGGAAACCAAGGTGCCGTTGAGCTTGACCCGCATCATGTCCGCACGGATTTCAAGATCAAGGGCATTCCAGTCATTCGGAATCTGAGCTCCCACTTTCGCCTTGTCGAACAGGTAAACGCTGCCCGAAGGAAACCGTTCCTCACCGAGACCGTTGCTCAACTGGATCTCGTAACCGATGTGCGATGGAGTACGGTTCGAGTCGTGCGGCGCGCCGAACTCCGGTCCAATAGCATAGACGGCGCGGGAGGAATCGCGGATCGAAATTCCGCTATTGCCTCCCACCGGTAACCACCACTCGGCGTGCAGGTCAAACTCTCCGTACTCTTTTTTCGTGTAGAGCCAGGCTTGATGGTCGTTCTTCAACTTCGGGTCTCGCTGTCCGGCGAGAATCTTGTCGCGCATGAGAAACCACACGCCATCACCGCGCCGGTCCCATAGATCGAGGTTGCCGGGGAGGAGGTCAACCCAATCAGCCGAGAGCAGCGGCAGCGCGGTTAGAAGAACGATCCAGGCGGGAAGCAGACGGGATGGTGACGTAAACATGCGGCAATCATATCAGACGCCGATTGTGCCCGCCGGCACGGGAAGCCGGTAAGATGGCCCCCGCGCCAGCAGATAGCGATCAGGCGCACTCCCGCAGTGGAGGCCGTACCGGACCGCCACCGCCCTCACCCGCAAGCGAAGGCTTAGGCAACTGCACTGAGCCGCCGAAATACTCATCCACGGGAAAGAGGCCGTATGGCCGCACTTCCCGGAACGCAGCGCCCAGCTTCTGCTCGATCCGGTAGAACTCGTGAAACATGTCGCCTCTTTCCATCTTCAAACGGCGGCAGCACAATTTCCAGTCCGCGCCAAGAAGAAAGTGGAACCGAAAGATTTGGTGCTCCACGGCGGTCAGCGTCCGCTTCGCGATCAAAGTAAAATCCGCAATGTATTCTTCGTCTTTTCGCCCCCAGGACGATTTACGCTCCTTCCCACCCGCGCACGTGTCGAGGGTGATCTTGCTCATGTACTTCTCTTTCGAGGCACAATACCGAAACCGCGCGTAGCAGGCGCGGAAGATTGCTCTGGTTACACAATTGCAGGGGCTCGGCCGGCGCCGTTCCCCGCCGCGAAGGCCGTTACCCTTGCAAAATGCGCATTTCGGGCGGGCTAATCCAATTGTTTCCGATCGATTCCATTCCATACGTTGAATGTCCTCCGGTGCGTGTTTAACAAGGTGCGTGTCACGCCCCGATACTCTGCATTCAACTTTATCCAAAATACGAAACTCGTCAATTGTTTTTTATTGTGATAATTATTACAATGGAT
>SHUI01000297.1 GCA_009697455.1 Bryobacterales bacterium | reverse complement strand
GTCGACGGAAAAACCTTCTCCGGCCAAGTCCGAAACCGACCGGATACAAAAGAAGCGAATTTTACATTCTCGCACTTTCGGGGCTATCCCCGCAGCTTCCATTTCAACGGCGATCGCGCCGGACGCCCGCAACTGCCTTTTTTCAGCGGCTGTCTGCGCCACGTGATCGATGGAGACCACCGGGCCACGCGTAAAGGCAAGGCTCGAAACAGGTTGCGCGGCGGCAAACTCGCCGGATGGTCCGACAATTGAGCTCGCAACCACGATGCCACCCACGCGAAGGCCGGGATCGAGCGCGCCGCAAAAGCCGATATTCACAACGGCATCGAGCGCGGAGGGAAAACCGCCCGATTCCAGAAGTGCGGCTTCCACAATCGCCGCGCTTCTCAGAGGACCTGCTCCGTTCGCCGCCATCCAGATTTCTCTTCCCTCAAGCGACGCGGCGCGCGCCCAGTGGACCGGCCAGTTCATTCTCGTTACATTCCGGCACCGGCGCAGCAAGCCGTCGAATTCCGCTCGATCCGCGCCGGCGAACAGGATCGCGCCCATTCAGCAGTACCCGTTCGCCCGGAACCAGTCGACGGCGCGCGCGAGAGCCGCGTCCACTGCTCCGGGTTCAAAGCCCAATTCCAGCCTTGCTTTCTCGTGAGAAACGAACATTTTCTTCTTCGCCATCCGGACCGCGTCGAGAGGCGCCCTCGGCTCACCTCCAGCCACTCGCGCCCACGCAGTTGTGGCGACGCCCGCCATCCACGCGACGGCCCACGGTAGCTTCACCTTGGGCGACGGCTTCCCTGTAATACTCGCCAAGCGCGACAGGATACGCTCCAGGGTCAAATTTTCCGCTCCCAGAATGTAACGCTCACCCGGCCTCCCATGCTCGCAGGCCAGCAGATGCCCATTCGCGACGTCGCGGACGTCGACAAGATTCAGACCGGTGTCGATGAAGGCGGGCATCCTGCCTGTAATGAAATCGAGCACGATTCTTCCGGTGGGCGTGGGCTTCACATCGTGATCGCCGATGGGCGCCGTGGGGTTTACGATTACCACGGGAAATCCCTGCTGCGCGATTTCGAGCGCGGCCCGTTCGGCGAGGAATTTGGAACGCTTGTAGGCTCCAACCATATGCTCCAGTGAGGGCTGCAGGGCTTCGGTTCCCAGTCCGCCTTCTGGCACGGAGATACAGCCGACTGTACTCGTGTAGACGACACGATCAACAGCGGCCGACCGCGCAGCCTCCAATAGATTTCTCGTGCCTTCCACATTGGCCGCGAACAATTCAGATGGGTTCTTTGCCCACAATCTGTAATCCGCCGCGACGTGATACACGGCCTCGCAACCCGCAACCGCCTTCGCGAGCGATGCGGGATCGCGAAGGTCCCCGATAGCTGTTTCCACTTCCAGGTCGCGCAGCTTACTCGTGGGGCGGATTAGTGCCCTTACGGCTCGTCCGGCCGACTGAAGTGCGCGCGCGACGTGCCAACCGATGAAGCCCGACGCGCCGGTAACTAGTATTGGACGCACGGCTAATGATGGAGTGGCTTCGCAAGGTGGAGCCGGCCGCAGTTTGCGGCCTGCCGCGTACGTGCCCGAAAGGCACGCGACGAAAAGCGATAGCCTGCCCCACGGCTGACGAGGCGGTTCACCGGCCAGGAGGCCTGTCCCGCCATCAGGACGCACTCCCGGCTTTCAGAAACGCCGACAGCGCCATTACCGGAAAATAGAGCCGGTACAGGTGATAATTCAGGTAGAACACTCTCGGAAAGCCGGTACCGGTTGCAAGGCGCTCGTCCCAATCGCCATCGCGCCGCTGCGTTTCGATCAAGTATTCGATGCCGTGCCGGACGCTAAGGCTGGTTGTGTCTCCACCGGCAATCAGGCCCATGATCGCCCAGGCCGTCTGGGAGGGGGTGCTGGGGGCCGGCGTGAAGCAACCGTTATCGTAGCTCGCGCAGCATTCGCCCCAGCCGCCATCCGCATTCTGGATGGAACGCAGCCACTCGCCGCCGCGGAGGACATGCGCTTCGCGGTCGCTTTCGCCCGCCGCAGCCAGGCCGCGCAGGGCGAAGCACGTTCCGTAAATATAAGCTACGCCCCAACGGCCGTACCAACTGCCATCCGCTTCCTGATGTCGAATCAAGTATTCCGCGCCGCGGCGAACCGCCGGGTGCTCCCGCCCGAATCCGTGAGCCTTCAAGGCTTCGAGAATGCGCCCGGTGATATCGGCGCAGGTTGGGTCAAGCATGGCGTTGTGATCGGCGAAAGGCACGTCCGCAAGGATGTGCCAATCATTATCGACATCGAACGCCGCCCAACCGCCATCCGACGATTGCATGGCGAGCAACCAGTCGAGCGCGCGCCGGTGGCAGGCGCTTTGCGCCTCAGGGTTTGAAGCGTGGGCATGGTTCAGGGCCAGCAGCACCATTGCGGTGTCGTCAATGTCCGGGTAAAATGCATTGGCGTATTCGAAGCACCAGCCCGAGGGCTCGGTGTCGGGGCGCTTGACGGACCAGTCACCCTTGCGGCGGATCTCCCTCGCCAGCAGCCAGTCGGCCGTGCGCCGGAGGGGTTCAGTTGACGTGGTGCCCGCTTCACCAATCGCGTAGGCCGCCATGGCGGTGTCCCAGATGGGAGAAAAGCAAGGCTGAAAAAGAAAACGATCGTCTTCATCCACCATCAGGTGGTTAAACTGGCGAAGGGCCTCCACGCGTTCGGGATGGTCCGGCGGATAGCCCAGGACGTCGAAAGCCATAATGGCGTACATCATGGGCGGGTAGATCGCGCCCAGTCCGTCGGAGTCCTTTGTGCGCTCGACCATCCAGCGTTCGCCTTCGCGGATGGCTTTCGCGCGTATGGTGCGGGACCCCCACTTCTCCCAGAATTTCAGAAAGCGGTCGGCGGCAAGGAAGAAATTGCGCCATGTGAACAGTTTGGGGCTCCGCTTGAGCCCCAGTGGGACTCCGGGAAGGAAGAGTTCATCCAGGTTGAAGCTTTCCGGCACGGGCCGCATCGGATTGCTCGCGTGCACGATGGACAGCGCGACGACGATAGCGCGCGTCCAGGAGGACATCTGGAAAAGAAAGTTAAACGGAAGGAGAACAAATTCCGGTGGAATCGACGGACAGGCCTCGCGAGGATACAGGCCGAACAGGCTGAGATTAACCTTCACGTAGCTGTTGGCGGCCTGAATGCCGCCTCTCGCGAGAATGCACTCACGAGCCTTGGTCATGCGCTCACCGTTCACGTCGTAACCGGAAAGTTTGAGGGCAAAATATGCTTTCACGGTAGCGCTGATCTCGGTTGGACCGTCAACGTAGATATTGAATCCGCCGTCCTCAAGCTGGCGGTTAAGAATTGACTTGGCGGCCTTTTCTACCAAAATACGGCTCTCGGGATTCCAGCGGCCACTGACTGGAGGATAAAGCCAGAGTTGAAGGAGAATGAAGTCGGATTCAAGGGTTGTGTCGGCGGTGAGCTCCGCACACCACTCGCCATTGGGGCTCTGAAGTTCGAGAAGACGGGCCGTGGCGCGACCCAGAGTCCCGCCGGCCGCGGAGATCAGGCTGTCGCGAATTTGCGGGCCTGGCGTCATCGCGCGGAAATCGCCGTCAGGCCGCTCACTTGCACGAGCTCCGGAGGCAGCGAGAACCGCACTTCTTCTTCGATCAGTTCGACCTCTTCCAGAGCGAGGAATCCGCGGCTTTTCAGTGAGTCAACCACGCCTTGCACGAGATTCTCCGGCGCGGAGGCCCCAGCCGTCACCGCGACGTTCTGCACGCCTTCCACCCACGCCGGATCGATATCCGCCTCGTCATCCACCAGGAAAGAGCGGACACCATGGTTGTCGCAAACCTCCACCAGCCGCTTTGAATTGGAGCTGTTCCGCGATCCCACCACAAGAAGGAGCTGACAAAAAGGAGCGACGGCTTTCACCGCCATCTGCCGGTTCTCGGTGGCGTAGCAAATGTCCTGAGCCGGAGGGCCCTGAATCAGCGGGAACTTCTGCTTCAGCCGTTCGACAATCTCGCGCGTTTCATCGAGGCTCAACGTGGTCTGCGTCAGATAGCAGACGCGCCTGGCGTCTGGGATGTGCAGCGCATCGACGTCGGCGACATCCGAGACCAGATGGGTGCGATCGGGCGCTTCTCCCAGCGTTCCCACGACCTCGTCGTGATCCTTGTGGCCGATCAGGACGATCGTGTAACCCTCGCGCGCGAACTTGACGGCCTCAAGATGGACCTTGGTCACGAGCGGACAGGTTGCATCGATCACTCGCAGATTACGCTCCCGCGCCTCGATCCGGACCTGGGGAGAGACGCCATGGGCACTGAAGATGGTTCGCGCGCCCTGGGGCACTTCCGACAATTCGTCGACGAAGATGGCGCCGGCTTCCCGCAGCCCATCCACGACGTGCCTGTTGTGAACGATTTCCTTGCGTACGTAGATGGGCGCGCCAAAAGTCTGGAGCGCGATCTCAACGACATCGATTGCGCGCACCACACCGGCGCAAAACCCCCGCGGTTTCAACAGGAAGATCTTTTTTTCGGCTCCGGGCCCCGTTGCACCGGCGTCGAAAGGCTTTAAGGGCATAGACAATTGTGGCTATGTAAAACTTCTTGATTGTACCAACAAGCCCGCCGGTTCGAAAGGCTAGGCAGGCGATCGATGGCACTGGATGGCACTGCGGCACTGTGCGCCCTGCACGTTTTTTGTGCGACATTGAAAATGCATGAGTGTCGAACCTCTGGAGCGCGACGCCGGCCGCGCCGCCCAGACCGCGGACCGGATCGCTTTCGCTGAATCGCTTTCCTCGCGGCGCTTCGGTCCGTATGTCGCGGTTCGTCCGCTGGTAGCGGACTCCCCGGCTCCCCTGCTACTTGGGCTTCGCACGGACCTTGAGGACCGCCCGAAGGTACTTCTCAAAATATTTTCCAACTGCGCCGACGCCGCTCGCATCGCAGCCCGCTTCCGCGAAAACTCCGTCCTGCTTCAGGGCGTGGATGAGCGAGCCCTGGTTCCATTGCTGGACGCAGGCATCGTCGACGACGGCCTTCTGTACGTCGCGCTGCAATATTTCGAGGCGCAGGAGTCCATCGCAGCATACTGCGATCACCGCAAACTGTCCACTAACGCCCGCGTGGAGTTGTTCATCCAGATATGCGATGCGGTGCAAGTCTGTCACCAGCACTTCATCCTTGTGCGCGATTTTCAGATGGACTCCGTCTTCGTGACGCCCGAAGGGGTCGTGAAGTTCCCCGCGATAACGCTTGGAAGGCTTCTGGAGGGTACCGCGGCGGCGCTCCCTATTTCCCCGACGACACCGCCCGAGGCCCTGGAGTGCCGCACCCTGACCACCGCGGCCGACATCTACTCGCTGGGCGCCATGTTGTACGGCTTGCTCACCAGCCATCCGCCATTCGAAAAGCAACTCACCAGTGAGGAGGAACTCGCGAATGCGATCCGTGAGACGGAACCTCTACTGGCGAGCGCCGCCGCCGCGCTCCCCATCCAGGGCCTGGCGGCTGCAACGGCAGCGGCAAATCCGGCGTATCTGCGAATGGAGGGAAAACGGTCGGAAGACTTAGCCCGCAGGCTCCAGGGGGAGATGGACGCGATTCTCCGCGTAGCAATGGACAAGAATCCGGCGAATCGGTATGGTTCAGCGG
>SHUI01000296.1 GCA_009697455.1 Bryobacterales bacterium | reverse complement strand
GGGCGAACGCGCTCCCGTCTGTCTGGCGTCGACTACTTTTTCCCATCAACGACAATTATTTTCCCCCCGCATGAAAGCGCATCAAGCCGGCGTTCAATCCGTCGTCGGGCTAATGGGATCGGCTCTCTACGCATCTCAGCGGCGGGCTCTCCTGGAGAGGTTTCGCGAAATCATCCTCATGTTGGACGGCGACCCGACCGGCCGCAAGGCGAGCGTCGTCCTCTCCAACAATTACGGCCGTACTGCCTTGTCCGGGTGATTTCGTTACCAGAAGGTATACAACCGGATCAGTTGCCGGCGGAAGACATCGGAAGCGTCCTGCAGTCGTCCAACGACGACTAGCCGTTCGGTAACATACTTAATTGAGGCAACACGACCGGCAGTTCTAATTGTCGCCAATCAGATGCCGCTTGCCGACATCTGTTGCGGCAGGGAGGGCATCTACAACGTATTGCAGAACCAGATGTCGATGGATGTTCTCATGCGGAAAATGGAGAGCGTCAACCCAACGAAGGCAAGCGTGATCGTGAGGGCGAATCCAGGCTGCATGCTGCAACTCGAAGCCGGCGCGCGCTGACGTGGCTCCGGTCAGCGCGTCGCGCACGTGGTGGAAATGCTCGATGAGGCGTACAGGAACTACGGCGCCAAGTAATCTCCGCGGAACTACCGCCAATGGATTGATTCTTGGTTGACGAATCTTGCCTGCGGCTCACGTGTACGTGTTCAACTAACGTGTGATCCGCGAAAACCGAAAATGCTCCAGAGGCGCGGCCGCACTCCTTCACGTGCACTTGCCTGCGTCAGCACGGCGCGGCCAGTTCTGGTGCGGGCGCTGCGGGAGACTATCCCGTCGCAAACGGCGAATTGAATTGGGCTGCCAGCCACTCCGGGAGGATGGGTAAGGTTTTCCCAAGTCGATCGCCGAAGAACGGCGCTTCCTACGCCCAGGCATCGCGTAATCTTCGCGGTCTGTCAAAGCGGCCACGGCGCGGTTTCCCGGAGCCGCGCGAAGTCTTGAACAGTCGGTGTGCGGCCGCTTCGGCCGGTAGCGGATTTTCCGCGGCCGGGATACGATAGCACCATGGAATTCATCAACTCCGCTTTCTCTCGCCGTTCTTTGCTGGCCATGGCGGCCGCGCCTCTCGCGGCTCCTCTCCTGTCGGGGGCGAAGAAGAAGATTCCCGTCGGTCTCGAACTGTATTCGGTGCGCGACGAACTGAAGTCGGACTTGATGGGCACGGTCCGCGCGGTCGCGAAGATGGGCTACGAAGACGTCGAGTTTTACTCGCCCTACTACGACTGGACGCCTGCTTATGCGAAGGAGGTCCGGAAGTTGCTCGACGATCTTGGCGTCAAATGCCTGTCGACGCACAATAGCGGGCAGACCTTCACCCCCGAGAAGCTGCCGAAGGCGATCGAGTTGAACCAGATTCTGGGCAGCAAGTTCGTGGTGCAGGCGAGCGCCGGACGCGTCACGAGCCTCGATGGCTGGAAGGGCGTCGGCGAGAATCTGGCGAAAGCGGCCGAGACGCTGAAGCCACTGGGATTGCGCGCCGGTTATCATAATCACGCGACGGAGTTCAAGCCGCTCGAAGGAAAGCTTCCGATGGAAGTGATCGCGGCGAACACTCCCGCGGACGTGATGCTGCAATTGGACGTCGGTACCTGCGTCGAAATGAAAGTCGATCCCGTGGCGTGGATCAAATCGAATCCCGGGCGCATTCGGTCGCTGCATCTCAAGGACTGGTCAGAGGCCGGCGGGTTCAAGGTGTTGCTTGGCGAGGGCGCTTCGCCTTGGAAGAAGATTTTCGCGGCAGCGGAGAAAGTCGGCGGCGTCGAGTTCTATCTGGTGGAGCAGGAGGGCAGCAAATTTACGCCGTTCGAGACTGCCGAGAAGTGCCTGGCGTCGTTCAGGAAGCTGCGAGGTTGACCATTGAAACATGAAACACCTCGTTCGCCGCTTTGCTTGATCAGTCTCTCATACTCGTCATGAGGACCGATCCAAACCCAGACAAAGTCCTCACCATCCCCGCTTGCGAGGGCACGCTAGTTAGGCCCGATCCTCACTGACCACAGCTTTCCGACCTTCTTAAAATGGAGCAACGGGTGCGGCCGGTTCCGCTTTAGGAGATCGAAGTTCTGTCGGGCCACTCTCTGGAGAACCTCCGGCAACCGCGCAAGGCGGGTGCGGAAACCGGCGGTTGTGCGATGCATTTACAGGTCCTTCAGCGTCCCCATAGCCTTCTCCTCGCGAGCCTCCCGCAGCAGGAAATCGAGCCGTCCAGCCTGAGAATCGGCTTCGATCTCCCTATCCCACCTCGCCCAGTCCTTCTCTGACAGCCACCGGAAAAGTTCTGCGAACTCCGGCGGAACCTTCGGCGGTCTCGAAGAGCGCAAATCGGCTCCGCTGGCTCCGGTGTAAAATAGCGTTGGGAGCCTGCACAGACCTGCACCAGTTTTCACACAGATGGCACGGACTGGTTTTTTTGAGAGAGGAAACCCCATGTCAAGAATAGATGAACTTAAAATGGAAATCGAGAGGCTTCCCAGTTCTCGCCAGACTTCAATCCGATTGAGAAATGCTGGGCAAGGGTCAAACAGCGCCTGCGCACTCTCAAGGCCCGTTCCCTCCCCGCACTTGAGCAGGCCCTCGACGGCGCTTTGGGAACCCTCTCCCCGCTAAACACCAGCAACTATTTCCGGTACTCCGGCTATGGGCTTTAGTTCACATGAAAATGCTTTAGTTGGCGGTCTTCGCCATCGCGTCGAGGGCGACGTAGTCTTTCTTGCCGTTTCCGAGCAGCGGGATCTTTTCAAGAACTACGACCTTCCGCGGAATCGCCACTTCCGGCGCGCCCAGGTCACGACCCGCTTGAAGCAGGCGTTCTCGCGTCAGCGTCTTGTCTTCGGTGAAGAGTACGATGCTTTCACCTCGGCCCGGTTCTGTCCGCGAGGATGCCGCATGAAGGATACCGGCGGATGCCGAGGACGCGATCCTCTCGCTCACCTCGAGCGACACCATTTCGCCCGACACTTTGGCGAATCGGCGCATACGGCCCAGAATATGGAGGAAACCGTCCGCGTCGATATTGACTACGTCGCCCGTGTTGTACCAACCGGGACCGAACACCGAGGATGGCGGATCAATTACGCCAGGCTTCTCCTCGCGCATGTAGCCGAGCATGACGTTCGGACCCCGCACATGCAGGATGCCGCCTTCACCAACGCCCGGCACCGGTTCGATACGGCATTCGAGGCCGGGCACCGCCTCGCCTACCGATCCGGCGCGCCACGCCATCGGGGAGTTCACCGCAATGACAGGGGAGCATTCGGTTGCTCCATATCCTTCAATCACGCGGATGCCGAACTTGTCGAAAAACGCAGTCCTTACGTCGTCCGTCAGTTTCTCCGCGCCCGATCCCACGAGGCGCACACGCCGAAAGTCGTAGGGATGGCCAAAGCGCGCATAGTTTCCAAGGAAGGTGTTCGTTGCGAACATGATGGTGCAGTTGCGGTCGTAGATCATTTCCGGGATCACGCGGTAATGCAACGGCGTCGGGTAGAAAACCACCCGGCAGCCGGAGACCGCCGGGAGCACCGCGCCGATCGTGAAGCCGAACGAATGGAACAGCGGGAGCGCGTTCAGGATCTTATCGGCGGAAGTGCAGTCGATCACCGCAAGCAACTGGGCAACGTTCGAGAGGATGGAAGCATGGCTGAGCACAACACCCTTCGGCTTGCTCTCCGAACCCGACGTGAACAGGATCGCCGCCGGGTCTTCAGGCTTCGCGAGACGGCCTGCCTGCCTCGGAAACATCATGGCCCACGCAACCCAGAGCTTGTCCTTAATACCGAATTGAGGCTTCAAGTCCTCAAGACAAACCACGCGAACACCTGTCAGCTTTTCCGCCGCGGTCGTGAGCCGCCCGCGTTCGAGGAACGCCCGCGATGTCAGCACCGTCCGCACATTGGCCGCCCGGCACGCGCTGTTCATGGCATCGCTGCCAGCCGTGTAGTTCAGCATCGCGGGCACTCGACGGAAAGCGAACATGCCTAACATCAGCGCGAGCGTCGTGCCCACGGTTGGCATCAGAACGCCCACGGTTTCTCCCTCGGCGCTTAACTTCGAAACCATGCGTCCAATCGCCAGGCTGGTCTTTAAGAGTTCGCCAAAGGTCTGCTCTTTGTAGTCGAGGCCTTCGACCAAGCCGCGTCCGCGACCGTGAATCTCCATAGCATCGAGGAACGCCTCGAAAATATTCCGCGATGGATGCGAAATGGCTGCGGCTTCCTGGAGCATGCGCCGCATTTGTTCCGCGGCGAGACGCCGGCGGATCCGCGGTGTCCGCCCCACAGGCATGGCGATGATACGGGGTTCGTGAATCGTGACTCTAATTCGCGGGAACCACCGGCGCGGGAAACCGCCCCGCATCCGGCTGAGCTTCGAATACACCGCTCCGTCGATATGCACCACCACTATCTGGGCACCCGTGCGCGCCGCAAGAAACGCCGGGCCGTCGTAGATCTTCATCATCGACCCCGTCGTCGTGATCCGGCCCTCCGGAAAGATGAGCACCGGCGTTCCGGATTCCACCATGTGCACCAGCATCTTCATCGCCATGGGCTTTGTGGTGTCGGCGACGACGTGCGGCATGAGCGCAAGCACAGGTTTGAAATACCATTTGGCAGCGATCGATGTGTGGACCATCCACACCGGCTTCACCGGCAGGTACGCGGCCATGAGGACGACGTCGAGAAAAGATTGGTGATTCGCGATAACCAGCAGGCGATCATGCGCCGTCATGCTACCGCGGACTTCGACGCGGAACAGAAAACGCAACAGCATGCGCGCGAACGCAAAGAACATGACCTTACCAGGGCAGTTCGAAAACCGCCTGCTCGAACTGATCGAGCGCACCGTTAAAAAAATGATCTTCAGCCGGAACCCACACCAGCCGCTTCGGATCGGCCGCCCTGGCGAAGACGGACTCAAGCTCGTTCCGAGGGCCATGCTCGTCAGTGGTGCTGTGCACGAAGTACTTGGGAACGGTGCAGGTTTCGAGAATAGAGTGTTCACTTCGACGCGTGGGATAGCCCACGGCGATGAGCCTGTGCGCCCCGGCGGTGGCGCAGCCGAGTTTCAGGATCACACGCGAACCGAACGAGAACCCGGCAAGCGAAAACGGAACGTCTGGATAACGTTCCCGCAGCCATTCAAGGGCGGCGCGCGCATCGTCCGCTTCTCCCATTCCGTTATCGTGGATGCCTTCGCTCTTGCCCACTCCGCGAAAATTGAACCGCAACACCACCGCTCCCGAACGCCGCAGCGCGCGGGCGGTCCGGTAGACCACTTTATTGAGCATCGTGCCGCCGTGAAGCGGATGGGGGTGGCACACAAGACACGCCTCGCGCGGATGCCCCTCTTCCGGCTCTTCGAGGAGCGCCTCGAGGTCACCCGCGGGGCCAGGCACCACGCACGACTCGATTCGACGCGGCAATCAGTTCGTCCGGTAGTTGGTGAACTGCATGTCGATGCCGAAATCGGCCGCGCGGAGCAATTGAATCGCGGATTGCAACGCGTCCCGGTCCTTCCCGCTTACACGCACCAAATCGCCCTGGATCGAAGCCTGTACCTTAAGCTTGCTGTCCTTGATCTTTTTCACGATCTCTTTGGCCTTCTCGATGGGGATGCCCTGCTGGAGCGTGATTTCCTGCTTG
>SHUI01000018.1 GCA_009697455.1 Bryobacterales bacterium | reverse complement strand
GCAGACACTGGAGCACTTGTTCGAACCGTTCTTCACAACCAAAGGCGAGGGAAACGGAACGGGGCTTGGGTTGTCCACGGTGCAGGGTATAGTGATCCAATCCGGTGGACATATCGAAGTGGAGAGTGAACCGGGCAAGGGATCGTCGTTTTGCATCTACTTGCCGGCTGCCGAGCGCAGAACGGTAGAACCGAAACCGGCCCCACTCCTTGATGTGGGAGGCCGTAAGGAGGCGATCCTGCTGGTGGAAGACCAGGAGCAGGTCCGCCGGTTCGTTGCCATAACTCTGAAACAGTGCGGCTACCGGGTGGTGGAGGCGGTTGACGCCGCACATGCGTTGCGTCTCAGCGCCGACCAGCCGGTGGACCTGCTGCTGACTGACATAATGATGCCGAACATGAGCGGAGTGGAGTTGGCTAATCGCATCCGGCTCACGCTGCCGCGGCTGAAGACGCTGTTCATTTCCGGGTATTCGGAAGACACGAACGCAGGCAATTGGGGGTCTCTGGCAGGCGGGAAGTTCCTCCAGAAGCCGTTCAGTCCCGATGCACTTGTAGCGAAGGTTCGAGAGGCACTGGGGGATCTGGAATTTGGTGTCGTGACGGTATTGTTGGCCGACGATTCTAAGACAGTTCGGGAGTTATTGGCCGAGGTTCTGTGCGAAGGCGGGTATGCGGTTGTGGAAGCCTGTGACGGATTACAGGCGCTGGAGCGCTTGCGGGAGAAGCCCGCGCAGGTGGCACTGGTGGATATCAACCTGCCCAAGATGGGCGGTCTCGCTGCCGCAAAGGAAATGCTCAAGCAGCATCCCCAAATGACGCTCGTCCTCATGTCGGCGCCGTTCGAGGATGCTTTCAACCAGGACCTGAAGACACTTAGCGTGGCCGCGGTGCTCCCGAAACCAGTATCGCCGGAGACTCTGCTCGACACACTGCGGCGCGTAACGGGCTTTGTCAATGCGATTCCAAAATCACAAAATCATCTGATCCGGCAAAACGCTGATCTGAAGTGAAAAGCGGAATTGGAGACGCCATCCGAGCCAACAAATGGAACGCGAGCGACGGCTTCTCCGATTTCTATGGCGGCATGACCGCCGGTTCTGCGAAACGGACCGTTTATGTTTCGGCTTCCGGAACAGCGGCAAGAAGGCTCTCCACAAGTTTCTCCGCCGGGATCAATGCGTCCCTCGTTTGGCCCGAAAACTCGATCCGCCCAATCCCAAGGCCAACCATGGGGTACATCCCTGTCCGAAACTTCGGACTTGAGCCGGCGAGTGCCCCGGAAACTCCACTGATCACGTAGGAGACGCCAAAATCGTGGACACGGCGCATCCCTCCGGCGCGCCAACCGCTCATGACTGATGCCAGCGTGGCTGCGCTCACGACTTCGCGGGCTCAGGCGGCGGCGCGGTAGTAGTAGTTCAGCATGCCGCCCAGGCGTCCTCGGCGTTGGACCGCACCTCCGCATCTGTTAGATTCCGCGCGATCTGGCTCATCCACAATCCGTTCGCTCCCTGCGCGATGCCCGCAATCTCAACCTTGCGGGTCGATAGCTCGATAAAGAACAGCACCATGAACCGCTGCAGGTCTCGCCCGGTCCACACTTCCACGGTGTAGAAGTCCGTGGCCACAATCAGCTCCAAATGCCGGCTCAGAAACTCTTTCCACGGCTGAAGCCCAACCGCCTCCAGGACGGCCTCGGTAATCACCTGTTCGCGTGAGACCGTTTCGCGGGTCAATCTGCCTGATAAAGAGACACTTAACAAGCCAACGCTTGACCTTATGGTGTACTCTGTTTTCAGGAACGTATTCATCCGTGACTTCTCAACGAAGACTTCTCGCTTCACCCGCCGGCCGCACCGTTGCCCGCGACCGCAAGGCCGCAGCCGGAATCGCGCCATCCCCGCGGAACGCCCTCTGCTACGGCCTGTTTGTCCGGCGGTCGCTGCTTCACGGCGGATCCTCCGGGCCTTTTGAGGAATTGCGCCGCCGGCTCGTTTCCCGCGCTGCCACGCCGCGGTGCAACCTCGTACGGCGCCCCGAGGCGCGCCTCCAACGCATCCTTCAGCCGGCATCGAACGGATTCGTAATACTGTGCAATAAAAACTGCGAAACGACCCTAAGCCCGGTTCCAAACCCTTCCGCCGTGCGGTGGGACAGTGCCCTTGGCCATTCGGGTCCGTCGCGGACAGACGGTAGATCCCCTGCAATCCTTGTTGAGCAGGCGCCTCCGCCTGCTTTGCCGCGCGAAAGGGCGGCTGGCCGGTCGGGTGCTCCCGCCAATCCCGGAACGCCCTCCTTTTTCCCGCTCCACAAAAAGCGCGAAACGACCCTAATCCCATTTCCGAATCGCAATTAACCCAATTCCATGACTAATCCACAAACCACACCTTGGACGAGCCCAATCAAACAGCGTCTCCGCGCCGGGAAGACCGTCATCGGTCTCACCATCACCACTGCCAGTGCGGACGTCGCCGCCGCCGCCGCCCGTCTCGGCTTCGATTTCCTCTGGATTGAGATGGAGCATTCTCCCATCACCCTGGAGACTCTCCGCAACATGATCCTCGCCATGCGCGGCCTGCCCGCTATTCCCGTCGCGCGCGTGCCCGTAAACGAGCTCTGGCAGGCAAAGCGCGTGCTCGACGCCGGCGCGATGGGCGTCGTCTTCCCCTTTGTCAGCACACCCGAGCTCGCGCGCCGGGCCGTGTCGGCGTGCAAATACCCGCCAGCCGGACGCCGCGGTTCCGGAGCTGGCCTTGCCACTTCGGTCTGGCCCGACGCTCCAAATTTCTACGACCAGTCCGACGAAAACGTCGCCGTCATCGCCATGATCGAGGAAGCGCTAGCCGTCGACAACATCGACGCCATTGCCGCGACTCCTGGAATCGACGCTTTGTTCCTAGGCACGAGCGATCTCTCTTTCTCGCTCGGCCTTCGTGGCGGGCAGGATCATCCCCAGCTCCAGGAAGCCATCGATAAAGTCCTCGCCGCCGGCCAACGTCACGGCGTAGCCGTCGGACGGCCCGCCCACACGGCTGCGGACATTCGCGAATACACGCGCCAGGGCTTTCGGATGTTCCAATCTCAAACCGATCTCGGCCTGATCGCCGCCGGAGCGCGCGAACTTCTGGGTCCGCTCGGGCCCCGCCATTAACATGCCCGCTGACAACCCCGGCTCCCGCTACAAGTGGCATGTGGTCGGCATGCTATGGTGGACAGCCTTCTTCAATTACGCCGACCGCCAGGCCATCTTCTCCGTCTTCCCGCTCCTCGAAAAGGAAATGGGACTGACCACGCTGCAACTCGGCCTGCTCGGCTCTTCTTTCGCCTGGGTCTACGGACTCGGCGCGCCCTTCGCGGGAGCGATCGTGGACCGCGTGCGCCGGAAAGCTGCCATTCTCGGCGGTCTGCACGCCTGGAGCGTCATCTGCATGGCGACGGCCCTCTCGAAGAACTTTCGTCATCTGCTCTTCTTTCGGGGCGCGGAGGGCTTAGGCGAAACCTTCTATTTCCCCGCTTCCGTTTCGCTCATCAGCGATTACCACGGTAAGGCAACACGGTCGCGCGCGCTCGGCCTGCATCAAACCAGCGTCTACGTGGGAACCATCGCGGGGGGATTCTTCGCCGGTTTGATCGGCCAGAACTACGGCTGGCGGTGGTCGTTCATCGTGTTCGGCGGCATGGGCATCGTCCTCGGTTTTGTGCTGAACAACCTGCTGATCGAACCGGAACGCGGCGCGTCGGAAGAGTTTTCGGAGAGCGCGGCTAAAGAGGAGCGCCTGCCGATTCTGGCACTCATTAAACTGCTCCGCACTACGCCGCTCGCGCTCATTCTGATGGGCGCTTTCCTTTGCTCGAACTTCGTCGCCGTGGTGCTTCTCTCCTGGATGCCAAAGTTCCTCTACGACCGCTTTCACTTGAGCCTGGCGATGGCGGGACTCACCGCCACGGTGTTTGCGCAGGTAGCGAGCATGGCAGGTTCGGTATTAGGCGGGTGGATGGCCGACAAACTCCGCGAGCGCACCCCGGGAGGGCGCATGATCGTACAGGCCGTCGGCGTTCTGTGCGGTGCGCCCTTCGTCTACCTGTGCGGCCAGACGCAGTCCGTCACATGGCTGATCGTTGCGCTCATTTCATGGGGTCTGTTCAAGGGCATGTACGACGCCAACATTTTCGCTTCCGTTTTTGACGTCGTTCCGCCCAAAGCCCGCGGTTCGGCGGCCGGTTTCATGAACATGATTGGTTGGCTCGGTGGCGGCGGCTCCGCGCCGATAGTCGTCGGCTGGGTCTCCCAAAGCACCGGACTGGGCGCGGCGATTTCACTCGCGGCCATCGTCTACTTAGCGGCCGGAGCTCTTTTGATAGTCGGCGTTGTGCGTTTCGTTCCCCGCCTGCCTGTATCATCAAGATAGTGCGCTGCCGATGGCCCCCTGTCCTTATTCCCGCCCTGGCGATCACCGCTATCCTGGCGGCCGGGACCGAAGACTTCGAAGGAAAGCGCATCGTGTCGATTTCTTTTGATCCCGCCCGGCAGCCTGTCGATTCGACCGATTTGCACGCCATGCTCCCGCTAAGAACGGGGACAGATCTCAGGATGCAGGATATCCGGGCCGCCATCAAGAGGCTCTACGCGACGGGGCATTACCTGGACATTCAGGTCGACGCACAGCCGGAGGCGGACGGCGTGGCGTTGCGTTTCCTTACGAAGAGCAGTTGGTTCATTGGACGCGTGTTCGTGGAAGGCGCGCCCCCGGAACCGCCCAACAACGGGCAACTTGTGAACGCCACGGAGCTCGATCTCGGCCAGCCATTTTACGAGCACGATGTACGAAACGCCGCCGCGGCCATAAGCCGTGCGCTTGAGAACGATGGCTACCACGAGAGCGCCGTTGTACCCCAACTCGAATATGACCAGGATACCCATCAGGTTCACGTGCGGTTCACAATCGAAAGCGGTAAGCGGGCGCATTTTGAGCACGCTCGCGTCGAGGGCGCGGAGGGCGGGGAAAGCGGTGCGGTGGCTGGAAAGGTCGCGGAGGCTACCAAGTGGAAGGGCTGGTTCGGATGGCAGCCATTCACACGGGTGCGCGTTCAGCGGGGTCTCGAGGGAGTGCGCGAGTATTACCGGAAGCGCCAGCGGCTTCTGGCGTCAGTTGCGGTCGACGACCTGATTCACGATCCGGAGCGGCGCTCGGTGAAGCCCGTATTGACCGTGGACGCCGGACCTGTGCTTGCCGTACGCGTCGTCGGAGCGAAGATCCCGCGCGGCAAGCTGAAGCGATATCTTCCGATCTACGAAGAGAGAACCGTTGACCGGGACCTTCTCGTTGAAGGCAAGCGGAACCTCCGAGACCACTTCCAGGGAGAGGGTTACTTCGAGGTGGAAGTGGAATTCAAGGAGCAGCGCGTGAGGGCCGGCCACGCTTACCTCGACTACATTGTAAATCTGGGCAGCCGGCACCGGCTGGCATACTTGGGTATCCAGGGGAACAAATTCTTCGACAAAGAAACTCTGAGGGAACGAATGCTCCTGACGGCGAAGTCGCTATCCGAGCGCCGCGGCCGTTACAGCGAGAGTCTGCGCCGCCGCGATGAAGAGAACATCGCCGCGCTCTATCAATCGAACGGCTTCCCGTCGGTCAAGGTTTCCTCGAAGGTGGTGGATGACTACCTGGGACGCCGGGGAGATCTTGGTGTCTTCGTCGTTGTGGAGGAAGGCCCGCAATGGCTCGTGTCGAAGCTCGAAGTCCAGGGCGTGGATGCGGAGCAGCGGGAGAAAATTGTAGCGCTCATCGCCTCGGGAGAAGGCCAACCCTTCAGTCCGTCAAACGTGGCGATTGACCGTGACAACGTTCTTGCATTCTTCTTCTCGAATGGATACCCGAACGCCACGTTTGAGTGGAGTTCCGATCCCGCCGGACCGAACAGGGTTCGTCTCTTGTACGCCGTGTCGGAAGGCCCGCGGCAATTCGTGCGAGGCGTGCTTGTAGGAGGCCTTGGGACGACGCGCCGCAAGCTGGTTGAGCGCAATCTGTTGTCGGTCGCTCCTGGCGATCCTCTCTCCCAGATCAGCATGGCCGAGACGCAAAAGCGCCTGTACGATCTTGGCGTTTTCGCCCGTGTGAACATGGCGATTCAAAACCCCGAGGGCGACACCCAGCGGAAATACCTGCTCTACCAGGTTGAGGAGGCGCGGAAGTATTCGATCGCCACTGGTTTCGGCGCCGAACTCGCGCGGATTGGCGGAAGCCAGACCAGTTTCGATTCGCCGGCGGGAAAGGCGGGCTTCAGCCCTCGCGTGTCGTTCGACGCGAGCCGGCTCAACCTCCAGGGCCTTGGCCACACCTTGAGTTTTCGCAGCCGGCTCTCTACCTTGCAGCGGCGCGCTCTGCTCACTTATACCGCTCCCCGGATTCGGAACGAGCCGGGGCTGAATCTATCCTTCACCGGACTCTATGACGATTCACGCGACGTCCGGACGTTCTCAGCGAAGCGCCAGGAGGCGAGCGTGCAGCTTTCGCAGCGGATCTCGAAGCCAACCACGGCGTTCTACCGGTTTAGCTACCGGAGGGTGAGCGTCGACGAATCCACGCTCAAGATCAATCCCCTTCTCATCCCGCTGCTCGCGCAACCGGTGCGCCTTGGTATTCTCTCCGGCAACCTGATCCGTGACAAGCGCGACGATCCGACGGACGCGCACAAGGGCGTCTACAGCACTCTTGACGCGGGGATCGCCTCCGGTATTTTTGGATCGCAGGCGAACTTCGTGCGGCTCCTGGCGCGAAACAGCACGTATCATCCGATAGGTAAGAAGCTGGTCCTGGCGCGTGCCACAACCGCCGGCTGGGTGGCGGCGTACGATTTTTCAAGCGACTTGGCGATCACCGGGGGCGTGCCTTTGCCCGAGAGATTTTTCGCCGGAGGAGGCAGTTCCCACCGGGGATTTCCCGAGAATCAGGCTGGCGTCCGCGACACAACGACCGGATTTCCGCTGGGCGGCAACGCCGTATTCATCAACAACGTGGAATTGCGATTCCCCGTGTGGGGATCGAGAATCGGCGGCGTTCTGTTCGAAGACGCCGGGAACGCCTACGCGCGCCTGCGTGACGTGTCCTTTCGCGCGCGCCAGCGCGACATCAAGGACTTCAACTATATGGTGCACTCGGTGGGTTTTGGAATCAGATACCGGACACCGGTCGGCCCCCTCCGGCTCGACTTCGCGTTGACGCCGAACTCTCCGCGCTTTTTCGGATTCGAGGGAACGCGCGACGACCTCCTGTTCGGGCGCGGCCGCGAGACGAACCAGCGCCTCAGCCGTTTCCAGTTCCATTTCTCGATCGGGCAGGCCTTCTGATGCGAAAACCGCTAACCGAGCCGCGCGCGTTAGCAAGCGGTACCGCGAACCCGCCGCGTCCCCGTCAATCCGAGCCAACGCGTGACGGCGGGCCCTTGCTTCGCCGCGGCGGCACACTCGCAACGCTTCCTCGCCTCGCCGCCGCAGCCCTTCTCCTATCCATCAGCGCGTCGGCCGAGATCCTCGATCGCATCGCCGTCAGCGTCGGCAACACCGTGATCACGCGAGACGAAGTCCGCCGCGAAGTACGTCTTACGGCGTTCCTGAACGATGAGCCATCCGGCGCCAGTTCCCAGGAGATGCGTAAAGCCGCCGAGCGTTTGGTCGAACAACTCCTGGTGCGAAAGGAACTGGAACTCGCCCATTACCCAAGTCCGGGAACTGTCGAAATCGAACCTCTGATGAAGGGCCTCGACCTCACGAAGCTAGCTGCCCACGGATTGACCGCGGAAGACCTGCGAGCCCATTTCACCTGGCAGGTACAGCTTCTCCGGTTCGTCGATTTCCGGTTCCGGCCGGGCGTCCAGGTGTCAAACGCCGAGATTCAGGAGTACTTCGACAAGAGGGTTCTGGCATCGAAGCCTGGGGCGGACCTTGAAGGCTCTCGTTCGGCGATAGAAACGGCTCTAACCGAAGAGCAAGTCGATAAACAACTCGACGCCTGGCTCCGCGAAACGCGCGCCCGTTCCCGCATCGAGTTCCGTGACGAGGCTTTCAAATGAGCCGTGGTTTGAAAGCTGCCGCAGTCGCGGTCGCGTTGGCCGTCGTCATCGTCGCGTCAGCCGTGCTTGCCTTGCGTTCGGACTGGTTTCGGGAATCCGTCCACCGCCGGGTCGTCGCGGAACTCGAGCGCGCTACGGGCGGCCGCGTGGAGATTTCCGCTTTCACCTTCACTTGGCGGCCCCTTCGAGCGGAAGTCGCCGGGCTTGTCATCCACGGCCGGGAATCCCCGCCGGCCGATCCTCTGTTCACCGCCCGCGCCGTGCGTATTGGGTTGGGCGTGACGTCGTTTCTTCGCCGGAAGGTCGAGATCATTTCCATCGATGTAGAAGAGCCTCGGGTCAACGTCATCGTCCGTGCGGGCGGCACAACCAATCTCCCCGAGCCGAAGTTGCCCCGCGGGAACGCCGTGGGCACCATTCTCGACCTCGCGATCGGTAGTTTCTCGGCGCGCAATGGCGCATTCCAGTTTGGCGGCCAGAAGATCGCATTCGACGTCCGTGGAGAGAACCTGTTGACTCGGTTTGTTTTCGATTCCCGGCGAAAGCTCTACACGGGCGATCTAACCGCCCGCGCCTTGGTCGTGCAATCCGGAAAACTGCCGGCCATTCCGGCGGACGTGAGCCTTCATGGAATCACGGCGGGCCGGAACGGGCTGGACATTGCTAGCGCCGAAATTGCGGTTGAGGGATCTCGCGCCGTGTTTACGGGCCTTCGCTACGACGCCCGCGCGACGCCACTCGAGCTCACGGCCCGCCTCGAAGCGACTCTTGTACCGGGCCGGACGCTGAAACTGCCGATGTTCACCTCGGGCACAGTGGAGATCCGCGGCGGCCTGCGATTCCGCAACGCAGGGGACTATTCCATAAAAGGCGACGCGAACTTCTCCGGTATCACGGTAGCTCAAGGGAAGTTGAAAGCGGCGGGCATTCGTGGAAGCGCAACGTTCGACGTAGGGCCGGACAAGATCGCGCTCGGGGGAGTTTCCATCTCCGCGCAGGGTGGGACGTTCACAGGCTCGGGGGAAGTCGTTGCCTATCGTGATTACCGCGTCAAAGGAATGCTGAAAGGCTTTCCCGCCGTCTTCGAAGCTTGGAGCGGCGTCGTCTCGGGAACGGTCGAAGCGGACGGACGCATCGGCGGCGAACCTCGCCGGGCGGTGGCGAAGTTGCAAATCGCCCCGGGCGGCGCGGGCATTCACGCGAGCGGCGCGATCGACGCCACGTACGACGGTCGCGGCCGCACGCTCACCCTGGGCGATTCATTCCTCACGGCCGGTTCCACGAAGGTCGCCTTCTCGGGAGTCCTCGGAACCGCGGTGAAGGTGCGCCTCGAATCCTCAAACCTCGACGACGCGCTTCCGCTTGTCGCCGGCCTCCCGGTGCGATTGCATTCCGGCAGCGCACTGGTCGCAGGGGTGCTCGCGGGAAAAATCGACGCGCCATCTTTCTCCGGGCGCGTCACGATGACGAATTACGAATTCGCCGGCGAAATGTTCGCCCGCTTTTCGGCGGATGCCACGATGGACGAATCCTCTCTCGCGGTTCGCAATGCCGATGTCATTCGGCGCGGGGCCAAGGCGCGCGGTGAAGGGCGCATCTCGCTAACGCGCTGGAGACCGGAACCCGCGAGCGCGCTATCGGCAACCGGCACGTTCGCCGGCTTCGACGCCGCCGAAATCCTGCCGGATCTTTCCTTTCTTGCGTCGGGGCGCGCGCGGATCTCCGGAACGCATTCGGACCCGCGTATCTTTATCGAAGCGTCCGCGCGGAACGCGACCGTGTTCGGCGAGTCTTTGGACGGCCTTGAAGCGCGTATCGAGTATTCGAAGCAGGCAATCGAACTCCGCTCGGCCGAACTCCAGGCGGGCGCGTCACGCGTGGACGTTGCCGCCTCCTACGCGCATGACGGCGCGCTAGCGTTTCGAATCTCCTCCAACCGCATGGCGGTGGAGCGATCCCAAGCGCTGTCGAAACTGCGGCCGGGCGTTTCAGGAACACTCGAGATCTCGGCCACCGGAACCGGGATTTGGCGGGATGGCAAGGGTCCCTTTCTGCTCACGGATCTGACCGCCACGGCCGCGGCTCGAGATCTGCGGATGGACAACAAACCCGCGGGAAACGTTTCGCTTACGGCGAAGTCCGTGCGGGAACGTGGAGCCACGGATTTGTTGGTGTCGCTCGAATCCGATTTCCTGAACGCGAACCTGCGGGGGGCCGGGCGATGGACGTTCGCGGACAAGTACCCGGGGTCGTTCGAGTTGAATTTCTCGACCGTTCCCCTAAAGCGCGTCCAGGAGTGGTTCGCGCCGGCGTCCACAACAACGCTTGAGGGATCCGCGGAGGGCACGCTGCGCGTTTCCGGCCCCGCGCTCGAATGGAAGGACTGGACCGCGTCGCTTGAAATTCCCAAGCTTGAATTCAGTTCTCCCGGCTCCGAGGCTACGCGAGTGCAACTCCGTAACATACGGCCCGTCCGCCTGTCCCTCGCAAAGTCCATCGTCAGTGTCGAGAGCGCGCTTCTCGCGGGACCTTCAACGAACCTGGCGGTATCGGGCAAAATGTCCCTGCTTGAGAGCAATCCGCTCGACCTCCGCGTTACGGGTTCCACCGAGCTGGCCGCGATACAAAGCTACTACCGCGATGTCATCGCTTCCGGAACCGCGGAATTACAGGCGTCCGTAAGAGGTTCCTTTGCGCAGCCGCGCGCTTCAGGCCGCCTCGAGATCAAGGATGCTTCGGTGAACGTCGCGGATCTGCCAAACGGGCTTTCGAAAGCGAATGGCGTCATCCTGTTCGATGGAAGCCGGGCCACCGTTCAGTCATTGACAGGCGAGACTGGAGGCGGCAAGGTGGCGCTTACGGGTTTTGTGGGTTTTGGAGGCGAGGAGATCGTTTACAGGCTTCAAGGGACCGGAACCCAGATCCGGCTGCGGTATCCGGAGGGCGTGAGTACGACAGTGAACGCGGCGCTGAGTCTGACGGGAGCGCGCAAGCGAAGCCTGCTCTCGGGCGAGATCACGATCGTACGGACCGGTTTCAATCCGCGAACGGACTTCTCGTCCCTGCTGGCGAAATCCGCCGAGCCTGTCAAGACCGCTTCGGCGCGGACCGGCCCGCTCGCGGGTATGGATCTCGACGTGCGGATCGAGACGTCGCCCGATATCAGTGTGGAGAGCGCGCTCGCGCAGGACATTCAGGTGGAGGCCGGCCTGCGGCTGCGCGGCACGGTCTACAACCCGGCGCTGCTTGGCCGCATCGCGATCACGCAGGGCGAGTTGAATTTCTTCGGCACGAAGTATGCGATCAATCAGGGAACGATCACGTTCTCGAACCCGGTGAAAGTAGAGCCGGTGTTCGACGTGGACGTGGAGACCCGCGTTCGCGGGATCGACGTGATCCTTACGCTTTCCGGGCCCATCGATAAGCTGAACATCACGCACCGTTCCGATCCGCCGCTCGAATTCGGTGAGGTTGTCGCGCTGCTAGCCACGGGCCGCGCCCCAACCACTGATCCGGCGCTCGCGGCAACGCAGGCGCGGCGTCCGCAGAGTTTCTCGCAAGTCGGCGCGGACGCGATTCTCGGCCAGGCGATTTCGGGGCCTGTCTCGGACCGCCTTCAGCGTTTCTTCGGCGTGAGCAAGCTGAAGATCGATCCGAGTCTGACGGGGGTCGAGAACAACCCTCAGGCGCGCCTCACCGTGGAACAGCAGATCACGCGCAACCTTGCCTTCACTTACATTACGAATCTGACGCGTAGCAACCCGCAAGTGGTGCGCGTGGAATGGACCCTGAATAAGGAATGGTCGGCGGTCGCGGTGAGGGAAGAGAATGGATTGTTCGGCCTGGATTTTCTTTACAAGAAACGCTTCTGAAAGGGAAGGCGTCCGCTTGGTGGCGCGTCGCCGTGGACTCCTGAATTTTCGACAGCGCGTAACATGATTTGTGAGACAATGCGGCTTGTGGGGCGAACGAACCTGAAATTTCTGGTTGCGGCGTTGGCCTGCGCCGCGGTTGGGTGCAGCGGTCCTTATTCGTCCCCAACCGTGTCCGCAAAAAACACGGCGGTAACACCGCGCGTCCGCGTCGAAACCGCGAAGCCGCAGACGATACCGGAAGTGGTTACCGTCACCGGCGAACTCGTGGCCGAAGAACACGCAATCGTCAGCGCCAGAATCCCCGGCCGCATCGGCGAAATGAAGGTCGATCTGGGCAGCCGCGTTGAACGGGACGATGTTGTCGCTCTCATCGAGCCTGTCGAGTACGAGTATCGCGCGCGAGGGGCGGAGGCTCTTGTCGAACAGACCCGCGCGCGCCTGGGTCTGAAAAAAGGCGGCTCGGACGACGTGAATCCCCTGGAAACGGCTTCGGTAAAACAGGCGGCGGCCGCGCTTGAGGAAGCGCGTCTCAACTTCGCGCGCATTTCGCAGCTCCACAAAGCCGGTGTGCTCTCGCGCATGGAGTTCGACAAGGGCCAGGCAACCGTGCAGCAGACGGAGGCGCGGCATCAGGAAGCTATCGAAGGCGTTCTCGAAGCGCAGGCGCAGTTGAGTGAGCGCCGCGTGGCTTTGGCGATCGCGAAATACCAACTCAGCGAAACCTTCGTCCGGGCGCCGTTCCGCGGCGCGGTGACGAAGCGGATCGCCGCGGTAGGCGAGCAGGTCACGGCGAACTCGCCCGTCGTCAGCGTCGCCCGGCTGCATCCGGTGCGGCTGCGTCTCGAAGTCTCCGAACGATACTCCACGCGCGTTCACATGGGACAGCGCGTCGACGTGCGAATCACGGGAATCGCGCCGCGTTCCGGAAAAATCGTGCGGCTGAGTCCGGCGATAGAAACACAGAATCGTATCCTGGCGGTGGAGGCCGAAATTCCCAATGAGGACGGGGCATTGCGCCCGGGTTCGTTCGCGGATGGCTCCATCACAGTGGACCCGAACGCGCGCGGCCTTTCCGTCCCGGCATCCGCTGTCGTCAGTTTCGCCGGCGTGGACCGTATTTTCGTCGTGGAGCAAGACGCCCTTGCGGAACGCCTCGTAAAGCCGGGGCGCGCGTTGACTGACGGCCGCGTCGAGATTGTCTCGGGCCTTGCAGCCGGGGAGCGCGTCGTCGCCGAAGCGAACGACCGCCTCGCGGTGGGGCAAAAGGTCGCGGTCTTCGAACGGTAGTCATGCAGAAGCTCGCCGAAGTCTGCATCCATCGTCCGGTATTCGCGGTGATGCTGATCCTGTCGCTTGTCGTCGTCGGCGCCGTCTCTTACACCAAGCTCGGAATTGACCGGTTCCCGGACGTCGATTTGCCCATCGTCACGGTGCGGACCGCCCTGCCTGGAGCGGCGCCCGAGGAAGTCGAGAGCACCGTCACGCGCCGGATTGAAGACGCGGTTGCGACGGTCGAAGGCATCGAAAACATCCGTTCCACATCGGCCGAAAGCGTCTCCATCGTCACCGTGACGTTCAGCCTCAAACGCCAGATCGACGTCGCGGCGCAAGACATTCGCGACGCAGTCGCCGGAGCGGTCAACCTCCTGCCTCGCGACGCGAAGCCGCCCCTCATCAAGAAACTCGACGCCGACGCCTCGCCGATCCTCAGCCTCGTACTTGCGGGCGAAAAAACGCCCCGCGAGCTTTACGAGATAGCGGATAAACAAGTCCAGGACCCTATTGAATCGGTCGGCGGCGTGGGGCAGGTCGAGATCATTGGCGGACAGAAGCGGGCTGTAAACGTGTGGATCGACGCCAACCGCCTGGCCGCCTACCGTATCCCGATTCTGGCCGTGCGCGACGCGGTGGCGCGACAGAACGCCGACATTCCCGGCGGCCGTATCGACGAAGGGCGTCGGGAACTCACGCTGCGAACCATGGGCCGGTTTCCCGACGCGCGGCAATTTAACGACCTCGTGGTCGCCACCATCAACAACGCGCCCGTACGCGTCCGCGACCTGGGCTACGCCGAAGACGGCCACAAGGAGCAGCGGACTCTCGCGCGTTACGACGGCAAGCCCGCTGTCTCGCTTTTGGTTCGGCGGCAGTCCGGCGCCAATACGATGGAAGTCATCGCCGACATCAAGGCGCGTCTGCCCAGAATTCAGAAGATACTGCCACCCGGCACGACGCTCGACATCGTACAGGATCAATCGCGCTATATCTCGGCAGCCTTCCACGAAGTCCGGTTGCACTTGATCCTGGGCAGCGTTCTCGCTTCGCTTGTCGTTCTGGCTTTCATGCGCAACTGGCGGGCCACGGTAATCGCATCCGTGGCGATTCCGGCCTCGGTCATCTCGACGTTCGGAATGATGAAGCTGATGAACTTCACGCTGAACAATATCACCATGCTCGCCCTGGTTTTAATGGTCGGAGTGGTGATCGACGACGCCATCGTCGTGCTCGAAAACATTTTCCGGTTCGTCGAAGAAAAGGGACTTCCACCCATGCAGGCCGCCGTGCTCGCGACGCGCGACATCGGCCTCGCCGTCATGGCAACCACGTTCAGCCTGGTCGTCGTATTTCTTCCCGTCTCGTTCATGTCGAGTATCTCCGGCCGATTTCTGTTCAGCTTTGGCATCACGGCGGTCGTTGCCATCCTGGTTTCGCTGCTGGTCAGCTTCAGCCTGACGCCCATGATGTGTTCGCGCATGATGGCCGAAAAGAGCGCCTCGTCCGCCGAGGTGGCCTCGCGGCGCGGTTTCTACCATTGGCTGGACGGTGGCTATTCGCGCATCCTGTGGTGGGCCATGCATCACCGGCTTCCCGTCTCCCTATTCGCCCTCGTTGTGATCGCCTCTTCGGTGCCGCTCTACAAGATGGTCCGGCAGGAGTACATTCCTACCAACGTGGATGAGAGCGAATTCGAAGTGTCCGTGAACGGACCGGAGGGCGCCACGCTCGCCTCCATTGACGAAGCGCTGGCTCGTATCGAAAAAGAGATGTTTTCGCTGCCGGGTGTGGATCACATTCTCTCCACGGTGGGATCGGGTTACTTGCAGCAGGTGAACAGCGCGCAGATGTTCATCCGCATCCGGGATATCGAGGAGCGTGCTCTCTCGCCAACCCGGATCGTTCAGAAAATGCTTGCGGGACGTCCACGAGAGGCGATTCAGGGCATCTACGCCCAACGCGACGTCATGCAGGCGGCGCGCGAGCGGCTGAAGCAGTTTCCGGATTTCCGCATTCAGATCCGGAACGTGCAAACGCTCAATCAGGGATCCGCGCCCGTTGACATCGACTTCGCCATTCGCGGGCCCGAGATTTCGGAGTTGAGCCGCTACAGCGAGGCCATGCGGGCCGACGCGAAAGCGACGCCGGGCCTTGTGGATGTGGACACGACGCTGCGCCTTACGAAACCCGAGCTGCGCGTGACCATCGACCGGGAGCGAGCCGCGGATCTGGCGGTGGATGCCGTCGATATCGCCGGTTCGCTGCGGATCATGGTGGGCGGCGACGACGAAGTGTCCCGGTTCCGTGACGACAAAGTAGCCGAAGATTACGACGTTGAAGTGCGGCTCGCCAATGCCGATCGTAACAATGAACGCACGGTAGCGAAGCTCTGGGTGCCTTCAAAATCCGGCAGGCTCGTTCGCTTGGATAACGTGGTCAGGATGCACGAAGGCATGAGCGCGTACCGCATCGAAAGGCTGGACCGCCAGCGGCAGGTCGGCATCCGCGCGAACGTCGGACCCGGCTACGCGCTGGGCGACCGCCTCGAGGTCATGTACGGATTGGCGGAAAAGCTGAATCTGCCCGTCACGTATTCGACCACTGTCATCGGGCGCGGCAGGGAGTTGGAGCGGACCTTCGGAGAGTTTCTGCTCGCGTTCGCGCTCTCCATCGCTTTCATGTACATGATTCTCGCCTCGCAGTTCGAGAGCCTCGTAGACCCGATCACTATCCTGCTCAGCCTTCCCCTTGCGGTGCCCTTCGGTTTCCTGTCGCTGTGGTTTTTCAACGATACGCTGAACCTCTACTCGGCGCTGGGCATCCTGGTGCTGTTCGGTGTGGTGAAAAAGAATTCGATTTTGCAGATCGACCATACGAACAATCTGCGTCGCGAGGGGATGGACCGCATGTCCGCGATCATGCAGGCGAACCGCGACCGTCTGCGGCCCATTCTGATGACGACTCTGACGCTTGTGGCCGGGATGGCTCCGCTGGCGTTGGGCGCGGGCCCGGGAGCGGAGGAGCGCCGCTCGATCGCGATTGTCGTGATCGGAGGTCAATCGCTCTCCCTGCTGTTGACGCTGGTCGTGACGCCGGTCGCCTACTCGCTCTTCGACGACCTTGGCGCGCTCGTTTCGAGGAAGCGCGCGGTCGCTTCCCCGCCCGCCGCCGAAGTGGCGAACTGAAGAGGCTCCGGTTGGGATCCGCCCAGTGGAGCGGACCATCGCCTTTTGTGGTCTGCCAAGCCTCCCTCTCGGGGCTGCCGATGATGCCCCCACCAGGACCTGGACCCAGACTACCTGACGAAATGTAGAATCACTTCAGATCAACCGAGCGCCGTTTCCCCGGCCAGAGTCCTGTAAACGTTGAGGTCGCGCTTCATGATCGCGACAAACCGTTCCCGTGAAATCGTCGATTTTGTCTTACCCGTATGCGCGTCGCCCAACTCGGGGTATTCGAAGTGAACCTGAATCGGCCCGGCGAATCCGCCCTTCTTTAGCATCCGGAAATACTCGGCGAAATTAACCATGCCCTGTCCGAGGCCGCACCACTCGGGCGTCCAGCCCTTCTTTCCCTTTGCCCAGTAGAAGTCTTTGATAGCCGTACCCCGGATCATCGGCATCAACAGACGGGCACTATGAAGCCAGCCGCCCAAGCCGCCCTCGACCGTCGCGTGACCAATGTCGTAGTTTACGGAAACCGCGTCGTTGTCGAGGTCCTTCAATATCTCCCAGAGGTCCCAAAACGAAGCGCCCACCTGCCCTGCGCCCGAGTGCGTATGGTACATGGCGCACATGCCGTACGACTTGTTCATCGCCGCGAGATCTTTCGACTGCGCCCGGAACTCGACCAGTTGAGCGGGAATACTCTTCGCTTGGCTGTACTTGAATCCGCCCCACCGGTAATGCTTCAGTCCAAGGGCGGAAGCCGCTTTCAGAACCGCCTCGGCGCGCGGCGAGCGCACGTCGACAATGCCGGTCGTGACCATCGCGAGTTTCAGTCCGGCTTTACGTATTGTCTCTTCCGCTTTCGGCAGGTCGTCGGCGACGCGCTCGGGCAGCACGTGGCCCGCGTCGCGCACGGTGAGATCCACGGCTTCGAACCCGATTTCGGAAACGAGCGCGGTCATCTCCGGGACGCTTTGCCATTGGAAATGCTTCGAGAAAACGCAGAGTTGAGGTTTCGCGGCGGGCGACGTTACGGCGGGTGAAGCCGCGGCGGATGATGCCGCTGCCGCGCCGAGTCCTGCGAGCAGATTGCGGCGGGAGATGTCAGTATTCATTTTGGTTCCCAAATGGTAGCGGCGATAAACCGTTCGGCATGCTTTTCACGCATGAAGTAATACACGGTCACGATCTTACCATCAGGACGCTCGATGGAACGGGTGTAGCCCAGGTCCCATGCCGGCGCTCCGTCGCGAAGCGTGATGTCTTCACTCCACGTCTTTCCCTGGTCGCGGCTGAGGCGGGCTCGGATCGAATACGGCTCGGAGCGGTAGCCGTAAGTCAGGGCGAGCCGTCCGTCCTTCAGCGTCAGAAGGCTTGGCGGATTCCCACTGCTCCCGCCCGTGTCCGGCACGGGGCGGTTCAGATAGGTCCACGTCGCCCCGTTGTCGTCCGAGGCGTAGGCGTCGATCCAGTTCGGAGGGTCCTCCTTGACGCGGACGGTCGTGATCAAACGGCCGGTCGAAAGCCGGATCGATGATGGCATGATCGAGAAACCTTTTGGTTCAGGCCCGATCCACGAAAGGAACTTCCAGGTGATGCCGCCGTCGGTGGTGCGCACAACGAGCGGGCGGCCCTCGCGGCCGTTCTGCTTTGACGCCGTGAGAAAGACGAGGCACTCACGCTTGCCCAGGACGATATAGTCCGTGCGAGCCGCAATGCCCGGTTGGCCGAACAATGGAAAGTTGAAGGCTCCGTGCCAGGTGAGGCCACGGTCGTTCGAGTAGTGCAGCCGCGAGGGCCCGGTATTAATGTTCGTGAACCGGAGCGTCATCGCGAAGTTTGGATTTTTGAAATCGAGCGGCTCCGAGAGGTCCTCAACGGGACGGCCGCCTTGCTCTGGCGGCAGAAGGCCCGGCGGCGTTTCGATCTTCCACGTGCGGCCCCCGTCAAGGCTTCGGGCGAGGCGCGGCTCTTCGGGCTTATCCGAGTTGGCCTGATGGCGGTTGATGTCCTTCACCTGATGCCAGGCGGCGCTGAAGCCTACCAGGATTTCGTCGCCCCACGACCAGATGCCGTGGTTCGCGGGCCAGCCTCCGAAACGGCCCTTCTCTTCATAGACCAGAACATGCTCGGCGGCCGGGGCCGCTACCGCCAAAGCCAGCAGAAAAATCAGAAAGCCCATAGAAGGCTAGTGTATCCGGTATGCGCCCGGTAGTCCTGCTTGACCCCGAAAAGTCCGAAGTCTTCGTTGTAGCGGTAATACTGCCAGGAGAAATTCCACCGCAGCTTGCCGCGCAGAAGGACGGAAACCCGTGCGAGGGGAGACTGGAACGACAGCGGGAACGCCTGCACCGAATTCAGAAACGCCGAAGCCGGATCCGCGGCACGTATGGCAAATGTCGATCCGCCCAGGTCCTTGGTGATCGAATAGCCGCCGAAAAACTCGGCGCGCTTATGCGGAGCCGCACGCGCGCCAATATTCAACGAGTGCAGATTGCTCACGTAGTACGAGTTGTTCGCGAGGAAGGCGCCCGCGCCGAAAAAGGCGATGCCGGAGACCGTGTCCAGATGCATCTTGGAATACCCTGCGTCGAGCGCGAATTTCGCCGACGCCGCCCACGATGCGTCAAACGAATAGTTGCGCCCACGCGAACTGTACGACGAGAACGACACGGAGTTGGTATTGTACTTCTCGCGGTACGCGGCGGAGAGAAGCAGGGATTTCTGCTTTATCTGAACCCGCCCTCCGAGCGCGTGATAATTCTTGTCGCTTATGGGCAGGAACGGCGTATCCGCCCGGCCCACCTCGCCGTCGAGCGTCACCGTTACGGGCTTCAGCGGTTTCAACCGAATGCCGAACAGTCCCGCGTGCTGGCGGTTCTGCTGCAAGCCCGTCGACACCGATGGCGCAAACGGCGGATTTCCATCGGACTCGACGGAGCGAATTTCGCGAGTCGAAAAATGGTAGCCCGTGTAGAGCCAGAAGCGGTCCGACACGCGATACTGCGCGTCCGTCATGTTCGTAATCGTGTGGATGCCGAGGAAGCGGAACTGCACCGTCGTGCCCTGGAGCGAGGCGTTGCTGAACTCGCGATAGACAGCGTCGCCGTCGATGCGCACGCTGGAAATGGACGTGGCATTGGTCACCGAAAGTCGCGTAGTGGGAAGTACGCTCATGCTGAAATCGCCCGTGGTTACGGGACGCCGCGCGTTACCGCCGACGACGATTTGGCGGTTCTGGGCCGCGCCAAGCCGGCTGGTCCCAATGGCGGCTTCGTCCATGATGAAGTTGCGGCGGCCGCCGGCGTATGCCAGTCTCGCGTTCACCGCGAAGTACTTCCGTTCCGTCCGGACGTTCACGCGCGAAAACGGCGTTGATCCGTGGTATGGCTCGGCTCGATAGAACCGCGAAAGCGTTGTCCGGTCACTTGGATTGTTCCCCGCGCTCAGACTGTCGAGGCGGTTCACCGTGTCCTCCTTGAAGTAGTCCCAGCCTTGAAGCCAGTGCAGCTTGACGCCTACGAATTCGAAATCGCCGCCAACGCGGTATTCATTGCGCTCGCGGCGGACGTTGGTGAACAGTGGGAATTCGTCGCCGCGCCCATCGAAAAGTTGGATTGTCGAAAGCGCGGGCCCGTCCTGAGAATTGCGCGTGTAGCCGAGACGAAATTTGAATTTCGACTGCGGCCGGAGGATGAAATCGTGGTCCTGCAAGCGGCGCCGGGTGTCGAGCAGGTGCTGGCCGTTCGCAATCGGAATGCCGGGATTGTAGTATTCGTTCATGCGCCAGAGCATGTCGTAGCGATACCAGCGGTTCTTCTGTATCCGCAAAATGGAAGACTCGTAGGGGTCGTTTCCGAGACCGCTGGTCTGGAGCACCAGTTCGTCGAACAGCCGCCCTTTGCCGTCTTTCGAGTTGACGCTGAGGCTGCTGCCGAGCAGGCGAATGCCGTTACGGAAATTGACGTCGCTGCGGTATTTCCCCAAGTCGCCGTCGATCGACGAAAAGCGGTAGCCTGTCTCGAAGGAATTGATGACGTTATAGCCGTTGACATCCTGGCCCCGTGCGCTGCCAACCTGCTGGGCCTCGAGCGGGTACGTTAGAACCGCGAGAAAGGCGAGTTGGAATGTACGCTTCTTCATCGCTTCCTCCTCACCTCAAGAACCGCGGATCGCTATTCGATCCATGTATTCGCACGTGGCACGTGGTGCACTTCTGGTAGCGCGGATCGAACATGTTGTGCGATCCCGACTGAGTGGTAATGCCATCCGCCTGGCGTCCGAAAGAACCCGCGCCGTTGTGGCATTCAAGGCAGACCGCGAATACCGCGGGGCGGCGAAGAAGCTTGGCGTTGGTCGAGCCGTGTGGAATGTGGCAGGTCTCGCAGCCTTCCACGCGCACCGCGGCGTGTTCGAACTGGAATGGACCGCGTTTGTCGGAATGGCATTTCATGCATGCCTCTTCATTGCCTAAAGCCTGCTCGACCATGCGCGGACGCGTTCCGCTACGCCAAGTGGCGGCGAACGTGCCGTGCGGATTGTGGCAATCCGAGCACTGGATGAAGCCTTCGTTCACGCGATGCTTGAACGGCATCGAGAACTGCGCGCGGACGGTGGGGTGGCACCCGTAGCAGAGTTCCACCTGCTGTTTGGCGAGGAGAAACTTCGGTACCGGCGATTTGTGAATGGAATGGCAGTTATTGCAGGCCACGTTCGAAAGCGTGTGCTGCGATCGGCGGATGTTGACGCGGCTGAAATCCTTGGCGTGGCAATTCAAGCACGTATCGAGAGCGTGGCGCGGATCCATCAACGAAAAGGCCCGTGGGATTGTGGTCTTTCCGCCTCCTGCCTCAACGTGGTTCTTTCCCGGTCCATGGCAGCCCTCGCAGCCCGCGAGAGCCGGCGTGCTCGCGCCGGCGATGCTCTTGAAGTGCGGATTCTTGTAGAAAGTCTGCCACTGCGCCGGGTGGCAGGCGCGGCAAACGGTATTTCCTACGTAGCCGCCCCCAAGATCCTTGACCTGGATGCCGCTTGGAGGCTTGCCTTGGGCGGGCGCGGACTGCGCACAGGCGGATAGCGAGACGACGAGTAATAACCAGAGCCCCATTGCTTTATTATCAAACATAACGGTGAAAGCAGGATGTAAAGAATCGGTACAAAAGTTGTGCAGGCCATTGCGCCGCGGCGGAATATGGAAACGCTTTTCGAGTTCGACATTACGAGTCTCCCGGCAACCCGGATCTCCGCTTCAGCTGGACTCTCTGGCTTCGCAGGTCTTGACCTTTGTGTCGAGGCTGCTTTCGAAACCAGGGGCGAGCGGACAATACCGCTCTTCGTGTCGGGGATGACTTCTATCAGCGGTTCCCAGGTCGCGCGGCAAGCCCAAGCCGCCCAGTCCCGCGAGGGACGTAACCGAGGCGATTGAGCGGCGCAAGAGCTTCGGGAAGACCCATGGCCTTTCGCTCGGCGGCATGACGATTCGCGAATTGCGCTACGAGGCCCGCCCGTGACGAGTATCGTCCTCGATGCCTCGGTGAGATTATCCTGGTGCTTTCCCGGCGAACGAACGCCCATGTCAGCAGTAGCCTCAAGGCGATCCCCGGCCGGGGCCCACCCCAAAGCCTACGCTCGAAATTTATTTCACCGATCCTCGCGCCCGCTCCGCCGGCCGATTTCATAAAAAGGTGATATCGAAGGGTCACTGCATCGCAACTATTTTCCACATTGATCTCAAAGGCCTTAAGCTCACCTCGTCCCGTCCCGGCCACTAGCCGTGCGTACAATGCGAATTGGGGCAGGGAATTGGCCTTTGTGACCCGTGGGTGCGCTGTCTAACTCGTCCACGTCAGTGAAACACAATATTAACTCTCTGCGTCACCCTGTCGAAAACACATGATAATAAGTCGCTTACAAATCGACCCGGCAAGCCTGACCCGTACTCCGCCCCCACACTCTCCGTCCCTGCCTCCCGGACGGCTGACGCCACAGGGTGGAAATCGCCTAGGAGTGTGTCGGAATGAAAACCTGGCCCTACCTAGAATCAACAACATACAAGGTTTTGTCGCCCACGAATGGCCTGTAAGTTATTGATTCCACGTGCGGCGATTTTTCAATTCGACACACTCCTAGACTCGCGGTCGCCGCACGCATCGCGAATACACAAAACAAATTTTCTGCGTCACCCTGTCGAAAACACATGATAATAAGTCGCTTACAAGTCGACCCGGGAAGCCTGACCCGTATTCCGCCCACACCCGCGACCCCTGCCTCGGACGGCCACCGGCACGAGGACAGGAAATCGCCCACCTTGCGGTCGCCGCCCGCATCGCGAATACACAAAACAAATTCTCTGCGTCACCCTGTCGAAAGCACATGATAATAAGTCGCTTACAAGTCGACCCGGCAAGCCTGACCCGTATGCCGCCCCTACACCCGCCGTCGCTGCCCGCCGGACGGTCGTCGGCCCGTGACCGGAAATCGCCTGCCCTCGAAACGGTCTGCCGTGCGAAACGCGAAAACACAAAATTAATCCTCTGCGTCACCCAATCCCAAGTGCTTGATAAAAAGTCTCTTGTAGGTCCGTCTGGCTATACGGCCCGATTTTTCGCTCCCGCCTCCCCGAACGGAACGGTCGAGTGTCGGGGGCTGAGCCGAACGACCGGCGGTTGGCGTTACAAAAGCGCCCGGACCTCCCCGCGCCGCAACTCCCCACGCTTCAACAAGGGCAAACTAGGCCGACTTTTTCTGGCGGAATCCTCCGGGGGCAAGACCCGAATGCAGATCCAGCTTCAGCCTGAGCACGGCATGATTTCCATGTGTGCCTCGGCCGCAATCTCTCAGCCGCGCCGCAACCGGGTGGCGCGCTTCACGGTCGGCATATCGCGCACCTTCCCGGCAGGCGCGTGCTTTTCGAAAGCGGGTTTGTCCCCGGACCGCGGCATTTGCCAGGCGGTACAATCGGAAAATATGCATCGTGTTGCGTTGCTTGCTTTGTCCGTTTGTTGTGGATTACTCGCTCAAAAACTTCCGTTCGACGTTCACGCCCTGCTCAAACTGTCCCGGATTTCCGATCCGCAAGTCTCGCCCGACGGCCGTATGGTCTCCTTCACGGTGCAAACCGTGGACGAGGCGAACAACAAGAAGCCGAAGCATATCTTTGCCATGCCGCTCGCGGGAGGCGCGCCCCGGAAATTGACCGGCTCCGGCGACAGCAACGAACGGGCGAGGTGGTCGAAGGATTCGAAGCAGATTGCATTCATCTCCAACCGTTCCGGCAGCTCCCAGATATGGTTGATGAATGCCGATGGCGCGGATCCAAAGCAGGCGACCAACCTCTCCACGGAAGCCGGCGGCGTGCTTTTTTCCCCCGATGGGAAGCTCCTGTTGTTCACGAGCGACGTCTATCCCGAATGCGGCGCTGACGACGGCTGCAATAAGAAAAAACTCGACGACGAAAAGGCGAACGACGTCAAGGCGCGCATCATCACCTCTCTCCTCTACCGCCACTGGAATCAGTGGCGCTCCGCGAGGCGCGCGCACCTGCTGGTTGTCCCGGTGGCGGGCGGACCCGCGAAGGACCTGACTCCAGGGACCCGTGACGTGCCGCCATTCTCGCTTGGCGGACCGGACGACTACGCAATCTCTCCCGACGGCACTGAAGTCTGCTACGCGATGAATCCGGACGAACCCGAAGCGACAAGCACAAACTCGGAGTTGTACGTGGTTCCAATCGAAGGCGGCGCGGCCAAGCGGATCACGAAGAATCCCGGCGCGGACAGTTCACCGGCATATTCGCCCGACGGAAAGTTCCTTGCCTTCCGCGCACAGTTCCGGCCCGGCTATGAGTCCGACCGCTGGCGGCTCATGCTTCATGAACGAGCGACGGGAAAGGTCACAAACCTGACCGAGGGCATGGATCGCTGGGTAACGGGAGAGACGTGGGCGCCGGATTCGTCGAAAATATTCTTCACCGTGGAGGACCGCGGACGCCGCTCCATCCAGTACGTCTCCGTCGAGGGCGGGGCCGCGCGCATCGCGGTTGGCGGTGACACCGAACTCGACGACCCGCAGTTCACGCCGGACGGGAAGACGATGGTTTATTCCGGACAGAGCGGTTCGCGGCCCGTAGAAATTTATAGGGTCTCCTCTGGCGGTGGCGCGGCGGCTCCTCTGACGCACCTGAACGACGAGGTGCTCGCAAAGTATCAGCTCACGCCGTATGAGGAGATGTTCGCGGAGGGCGCGGAAGGTGCTAAGGTTCAAAGCTTTCTGGTGAAGCCCTTTGGGTTCGACGCCTCGAAGAAGTATCCGGCCCTGATGCTGATTCACGGGGGTCCGCAGGGTGCGTGGGCAGAGGGTTGGACGTACCGCTGGAACGCGCAGGTGTTCGCCGCCGCCGGGTATGTCGTGGTAATGCCGAATCCGAGAGGGTCGACCGGTTTCGGACAAAAGTTCATCGACGACATTAACGGCGATTGGGGCGGGCGCGTTTACGACGACGTCATGGCCGCCGCCGACCAGGCAGCCGCGCTTCCCTACGTGAATAAGGAGCGCATGGCGGCTGCGGGCGGGTCCTATGGAGGCTACATGGTGAATTGGATCATGGGGCACACACAGCGATTCAAGGCGCTCGTCTCGCACGCGGGTGTGTTCGATTTGCGCAGCAAGGCCGGGGAAACGGAAGAGTTGTGGTTCCCCATTTGGGAGTTCAAAGGCATGCCGTGGGACAACCCGGAGATGTACGCGCGCTGGTCGCCGAGCCACTTTGTGAAGGAGTTCAAGACGCCCACGCTGGTGATTCACGGCGAACAGGATTATCGCGTTGCCTCGGGCCAGGGCTTGCAGTTATTCACGGCGCTTCAGATGCAGAAAGTGCCGTCGAAGTTGCTGCTTTACCCGGATGAAGGACATTGGGTACAGAAGCCGAAGAATACCTTGCTCTGGTACGGGACGTTTCTCGACTGGATCGATACCTGGACGAAAAAGTGAAGATCGTCGCCGCCGGAGTCCTGCTTTTCGTCACGATTATTTTTGGCGTGCTTTGGTTCCTTTGTCTTGGAACGTCCCTGACCGTGGAGCCGGTCAGGGTGATCGGCATGGAGACGCAAGTTAAGGTGAAGGTCATCAACATTCACGGGCTCCGCCGCATGTCGGCGTCGCTTGAGCAGGGAGGTGTGCGTTATCCGGTTTATGAGGAGAGCGCCGCGCCCACACGTCTGGCATTCTGGAAGAGGCGCCAGCCCTCGCGGCAAGTCGTATTCATGGTAGGGAAGAAGAAGGCCGGAGCGCTGAAGGACGGTCCCGCGAAGCTCTTGATTGAAGCGCAATCGAACGATTTGCGCGGGCAGGTGGACACGGTATCGGTGGATCTTGAAGTGAACACGAAGCCGCCGAAGGTTGTGGTGGACGGATTCCAGCATTACATCAATCAGGGCGGCTCGGAACTGGTGATGTTTACGGTTTCCGGATACGTGACGGAATCCGGCGTGAGAGTGGGGCCGTACGCGTTCCGCAGCTTCGCGGTTCCGGGAGGCGCGCAGGGAGAGCGATTCTCGCTGTTCGCATTGCCGTGGGATACGGCGGCTGGCACGGAGCCTGTGGTATTCGCGCGGAACCCCGGCGGGGCCGAGGCCTCGGCGAAGTTCTGGAACAAAATTTTCCCGAAGAAATTCCGGGCGCGCGAATTGCCGATCGACGCCGGGTTCTTGGAGAAGGTGGTGCCGCAAATCGATTCGTCGGGAAGCGGCGGCGACCTGCTTGCGCGGTTCCTCAAGATCAACGGCGAGTTGCGCAGGCAGAACAACAAGACGCTTGCGGACTTGCGGCTGAAGACATCGGAGAAATTCCTATGGAACGGCCCGTTCCGGCAGTTGGCCAATTCCAAGGTCGAGTCGCAATTCGCCGACCGGCGGACGTACATGTATGAGGGCAAGAAGGTGGACGAACAGGTTCATCTCGGATTCGACCTGTCGGTGACGCAGAACGTGGAGGTATCGGCGTCGAACGATGGCAAGGTGGTTTGGGCCGCGGATCTCGGCATCTACGGGAATTGCGTGGTGGTGGATCACGGATATGGACTGCAATCGATTTACGCGCATCTGAGTTCGATTTCGGTAAAGGAGGGCGATGCGGTGAAGAAGGGGCAGGCGTTGGGGAAGAGTGGGTCGACGGGCCTCGCGGGCGGCGATCACCTGCACTTCAGCATGCAACTCGACGGCGTGCAGATCAATCCCGTGGAATGGTGGGACGAGCACTGGATCAAGGATCGAGTGCTGAGCAAGGTGAGCCGGTAGGGCGTCTTGCGAGATAGCTATTGCAATAGAACTGCCAGGTGGAGCAGGCGATCGCCTTTCGACGCCTGTCTTCCGCCGCGAGTGCGGCGGATCTCAAACAGAGATGCCTTCCTTAAGCGGCCTAAGCTGCCCAGGGCTGCACGCTGCCCTGCCTCCGATTCGCGTGCTATGATCCCACTTCATGGCTGACTATTCCATTGGTGTCGATCTTGGGGGAACCAATCTTCGCGCTGCTGCCATCGACCGTTCCGGCAAGATGCTCCGCAAGGTTTCAGGGAGCACCAACCTCTCTGCCGGGCGCGATGCGGTGGTCTCCGATATCGTGGCAGCCATCTCCAGTTTGCGCGATGGCGCGGACCAGCTCGTGGGAGTTGGAGTCGGCGTGCCGGGCTTCATCATCATGGAGACCGGCATTATCACCGATTCGCCGAATCTGCCGTTCTTTGTGGATTTTCCGATTCGCGACGAAATCTCGAAGCATCTGGGATTGCCGGTCATACTCGAAAACGACGCCAACGCCGCGGCCATGGGAGAGAAGTGGATGGGCGCTGGCCGTGATGTGGACGATCTTGTGCTGCTCACGCTTGGCACGGGCATCGGCGGCGGGATCATTACCAACGGCAAGGTGCTCCACGGCTTCGTCGGCATGGCGGGCGAGCTTGGACATTTGACCATCGTGCCCAACGGGCATCCGTGCGGATGCGGGAACCAGGGCTGCCTCGAAAAGTACGCTTCGGCGACGGCCATCGTTTGCATGGCGAGGTCGCTGAGTCTCGGAGACAACCTGACGGCGGAAGCCGTCTATCATTTGGCCGCGGGGGGCGACGAAAAAGCGCGGGCGATTTTCACGACGATGGGCCAGTCGTTGGGCCAGGCCCTGGCGATGCTCGTGAACACGTTCAATTACCCGCTCTACCTGCTGAGCGGCGGCGTGCTTCCGGCGTGGGACCTGTTCGCGCCGGCCATGCTCGCCGAGGTTCGACGGCGATCGTACAACTTCAGAGCCACGAACACGCGGATTGAGAAGGCCACGCTCGGGAATGAAGCGGGGTTGTACGGAGCGGCGTATCTTCCTCTGCTGCAGGCTGTCCTGCAGGGACATTCGTAGGCAACGTATATGTGGATGGGAATCGATGTTGGAACGGGTGGCACGCGCGCGCTCGTTGTCGACGAAGCGGGCGTCGTCCGCGCGGGTTTCACTTCCGCGCACGCCGAAATGCGCATGGAACGGCCCTTGTGGGCCGAGCAGGATCCGGACGATTGGTGGCGCGCGGCCGCGGAGGCCATCCGCGGCGCACTCGATCAAGCGGGCATCGGTGGAAGCGAGATCGCCGGCATCGGACTCTCCGGGCAGATGCATGGCCTTGTAATCCTCGACGAGGCGCACGACGTGATTCGCCCCGCTCTGATCTGGTGCGATCAACGCAGCCAGCCTCAGGTGGATTTCATTAATCGGACGGTGGGTCGCGAGAATGTTCTGGCGTATACGGCGAATCCCGTATTGACGGGTTTCACGCTTCCCAAGCTCCTCTGGGTAAGGGATCACGAACCGGTGCAATTCGACCGCGTCCGGAAGATGCTATTGCCGAAGGATTACATTCGCTTCAAACTTACCGGCGAGTTCGCGAGCGACGTGTCGGACGCTTCCGGTACCGCGCTCTTCGATGTCGTGAAGCGGCGCTGGTCCTTTGAGATGACGGACGCGCTGGGGCTCGATCGTTCGATACTGCCGGAAGTGCGCGAATCGAGAGATGTCACGGGCCACGTGACGCCGGCAGTGGCCGGGATAACGGGTCTCGCAGCCGGCACGCCGGTGGTCGGCGGCGGCGGCGATCAGGCGTCGAGCGCGATCGGCAACGGCGTGGTACGGCCGGGCGTGGTGTCGTGCACGCTGGGAACGAGCGGCGTGGTTTTTGCGCACATGGATCACGTTGCGTACGACCCGGCGGGTCGCGTCCACACTTTCTGCCACGCGGTGAAGGGCAAGTGGCATGTGATGGGCGTCACACAGGCCGCGGGATTGAGCCTGCAATGGTTCCGGAATCAGTTGGCTGCGGATGCCAGCTACGACGAGTTGACCCGCGAGGCATCCGGGGCCCCGGCGGGCGCCCAAGGACTCTTCTGGTTGCCCTACCTGATGGGCGAGCGGACGCCGCACCTTGATGCAACCGCGCGCGGCGCCTGGATTGGGCTGACGGCAAAGCATTCTCGCGCCGACCTGATTCGAGCATTGATCGAGGGTGTTTGTTACAGCCAGAAGGACTGCCTGGACATCGTCGCCTCGCTCGGTGTTCCGGTTGATTCGGTGCGTGCTTCGGGCGGCGCCGCGAACAGCGCGTTCTGGCTCCAGTTGCTAGCCGATGTATTGGACAGGCGCGTGACCACACTTCAAACGCAGGAAGGCTCAGCGTACGGCGCGGCGCTGCTGGCGCTCGTAGGGACTGGGCGGTATTCTTCGGAGGAAGAGGTGTGTGACGTGGCAATCCGCGAAGTGAGTTCCCGGATGCCGCGCACCGCGGAAGCGGCTGTCTATGGCGGGCGGCATGTGGTCTACGGCGAACTGTACCAGGCGCTGAAACCTGTTTATGCGAAGCTGGGATAATAGATTGATCGAACTTCCTATGCGGGCCGCGATACTCCATTTCGCCGTTTTCGGGCTATTGACGCCGCTCCGCGCGGAACCGGTACTCGTGACGCTGAAGCAAAAGTGTTTCGGCTGCCACGGCGACGGGAACATCTTCAGTAAACTCGATCTGCGCACCCGCGAAGCCGCATTGCGAGGCGGCGCTCGTGGTCCCGCAATCGTCCCCGGCCGCGCTGCGGATAGCCTGCTGTACAAGGCACTGCTTCATCAGGGCGGCCTCAAGATGCCGCCTGGTGAGGAAGGCAAGCTGCCAGTGGAGACACTGGACGCGTTTAGGCTGTGGATTGAGGACGGCGCGCCTTATGAGCCGCCGAAGGCCGCCAACGTGAATTGGGGGAACTACCGCGAGGACGACGTCTGGGCCTTCCGCGCGCTGAAGAAAACCACGGGCAGCGTGGACTCATTTATCACGGTGGAACTGAAGCGGAACAACCTTTCCGCGGCTCCGCTCGCGGACCGGCGCACGCTTTTGCGGCGAGTCACGCTAGATCTCACCGGTCTGCCCCCGGACCCTGACGACGTGAAGGTGTTCCTCAAGGATCCAGCCTCTGACAGTAAGGCCTTCGCGAAGGTCGTGGAGCGGCTGCTCGCATCGCGCCAGTACGGCGAGCGGTGGGCGCGGCACTGGCTCGATGTCGTCCGCTACGCCGATTCAAACGGTTACTCGAACGACTACGAACGTCCCAATGCGTGGCGGTACCGCGACTATGTGATTCGCGCCTTCAACATTGACAAGCCGTACAGCCGCTTCATCGAAGAGCAGGTCGCGGGCGACGAACTGTTTCCGGATGATCCCGAAGCTGTCATCGCGACGGGCTTCCTCCGCGCGGGCCCGTGGGAGCACACAGGTATGTCGGTCGCGGCGGAAACGCGGCAGATGTGGCTCGACGATGCGACGCACGCGACAGCCAACGCTTTTCTGGGCCTGACGCTCGGGTGCGCGCGCTGTCACGACCACAAGTTCGATCCGCTGCCGACCAAAGACTACTACCGTATGCAGGCCGTGTTCGCGACCACCGCCTTTGCGAGGCGGCCGCTGCCGTTTCTGGAAACCGAGCGGCGCGACGGTTTTGAAGCAGCGAAGACACGGATGGACGCGTTGATCGCTCAGACCGAAGCGGCGATCGCGGGCCGCAAGAAGAACGGATTGTCTCCCGATGAGAAGGAAGCCGTAAAGCTGTATTCCAAACACCTGGCGATGCACAAGGAATCGTCGTTCCGCTATCAACCGTACGCGTTCGCGGTTTCGAGCGGGCTCGAACGCGAGGAATGGAACGACGTGGGACCCGAAGGCGCCAGAAGCTACATGAAGAAGCCGGATTATGAATCCGCGAACGTTCATGTGCTGGTTGGCGGGAGTCTGCAGTCGCCCGGACCGATGGCGGAGCCCGGCGTTCTGAGCGCGCTCGAACGGTTTGGCGGATACTCCGCGCCCGAAATTCCGCGGACGGCATCCGGGCGTCGCGCCGCGCTCGCGAAATGGATCGCGAATCCCGCGAATCCGCTCACTGCCCGCGTGATGGTAAACCGGATCTGGCAGTATCACTTCGGCAGGGGGCTCGCGGAGAATTCTAACAATTTCGGCAAGATGGGCAAGAAACCCTCGCATCCCGAACTGCTTGACTGGCTGGCCTCGCGGTTCATCGAGAGCGGTTGGAGCGTCAAGGCCATTCATCGCGAGATCCTGCGTTCGGAGACTTACCGGCGCGCGAGCGGAGTTGCGCCGAACGACCCGGAGAATCGTCTTCTCTCGCATTTTTCGCCGAGGCGCGTGGAAGCCGAAGTGCTGCGCGACGCCATGCTGTCCGTAGCCGGTGAATTGAGCGATGCTCGC
>SHUI01000295.1 GCA_009697455.1 Bryobacterales bacterium | reverse complement strand
GACGTCATCATTACAGATCATCATCTCCCGGACCAGGAACTTCCTCCGGCGCTCGCCGTACTGAATCCGAACCGCCGGGATTGCCTTTATCCCGAGAAGAATCTCTGCGGTGTGGGCGTCACGTTCAAGCTCGTGCAGGCGCTTCTCACGAGTCTCGCCTGGCCGGCGGAGAAGCTTTCGCGCGTGCTCGAATCGTTCCTGAAACTGGTGGCGATCGGCACCGTGGCCGACGTGGTGCCGCTTACCGGCGAGAACCGCATCATCGTGAAGCACGGACTTGGCGGACTCGGCGCGGTGAGGAATCCGGGGCTGCGGGCGTTGCTCGATGTAGCGGGATTTCCCGCGGGGACCGCACCCACGGCGGGGCAGGTTGCGTTTCGCATCGCGCCTCGAGTAAACGCGGCAGGCCGCATGGATACGGCGATGCATGCGATCGAACTCTTTCTCACCGAAAGCCCGGCACGGGCACGCGAAATCGCGTCGGAGTTGCACGCGTTGAACGAGGAGCGGCAGGGGGCCGAGGCGGCGATTGTGCAGTCGGTGCTGGAACAGTGCGTGAGTGCCCCGGTCACTGATTCGCAGGCTGCTCTTGTGTTTGCGGGTGAGGGATGGCATCGGGGCGTGTTGGGTATTGTCGCGAGCCGCATGGTGGAGCGGCACCACCGCCCGGTATTCGTGCTGAGTGTCGAGCGCGAGTTGGGGCTTGCACGGGGATCCGGGCGAAGTATCGCCGCGTTTCATTTGCTCGACGCTATGGAGTCCATGCCCGATCTGTTCACGCAGTTTGGCGGCCACGAACACGCCGCCGGGCTCACCATGTCCGCGGACCGCGTGGACGAATTTCGAGAGCGGTTCAACTCGTACGCCTCGACGCGGCTCACGCCTGAAGATTACGTCCCGACGCTCCGGATTGACGCACGTGTTGACTTCGCGGAGGTGGACGACCGGACGGTCGGGGGTATCCTCAGTCTGGGGCCGTTCGGCTCCGGGAATCCCGCTCCGGTGTTCGCCGCGCATGACGTCGAACTTGCCGGGCCGGCTGTGGTGTGGAAGGAAAAGCATTTGAGGCTTGCGCTGCGCCAAAGTGGCCGGACGCTTTTCGTCAAAGCCTGGAATCAGGCAGGCCGGTGTGGTGAGTTGAGCGCTGGATGCCGGATCGACGCCGCGCTTAGTTTTGAGGAAGACGCGTGGTCGGCCGCGCGCGGGTACCAAAACTGGGCGGCGCAATTAAAGGACTTTCGAGTGGTGGGGTAGGTGATGGGGCGGGTCATCGCGGCGGGGTGCCAGGCCGCCCGAAACCTCAGTCTCTGTTTCCTCGTGGATTCGCGGTCGGACGGAGAGGGCCGCCTGGTCTACAGGATTGCGTTTATTGCGGGCGATTCGCTGGAGTACTAGTGTAGTGTCCAACAAATAACTGGACAGACACTCCTCTTCTGAGTTATCTGGCAGGCCCACCAACTGAAGCCCCACCGGGTGAAGACGTTCAAGCTGTCGCGCGACCCGAAGTTCCTCGAGAAAATGACCGACGTGATCGGGTTGTACTTGAACCAACTTGAACCCGCCTCAGCAGGCCATAGTGTGAGGTGTGGATGAGAAGAGTCAAATCCAGGCGCGGGATCGCACCCAGCCCGGTTTGCCTATCAGGAAGGGCCGCTGTGGGACCATGACCCACGACTACAGGCGCAACGGCACCACGACTCTATTTGCCGCCCTGGAGGTCTTACAAGGGAAGGTGATCGGCCAATGCCACCAGCGCCACCGCCATCAGGAGTTTCTCAAATTCCTGCGCACTCTGGACCAGGAGTTTCCAGGTGTCCCGCTCCATGTCGTCATGGACAACTACGGAACTCACAAGCACGAGAAGGTGCGGAACTGGCTGAAGCGTCACCCACGCTTCGTCCCCCACATCGACCCCGCCAGTTCCAGTTGGCTGAACCTGGTCGAGCGTTGGTTTGGCCACTTGGATCAAAAGGCGATCAGGCGAGGCGTGTTCCGAAGCGTGGAGGATTTGAAGGCGTCCATCGAGGTATTTCTCAGGGCGTGGAACAACGATCCGAAGCCGTTCGTCTGGACCGCGCCGGTAGAATCCATCATTGAGAAACTCCCCCATTGCCGACGGACGTTGGAGAAGATCCAGCCCGGCTGCACCAGCCCCCGGAGCGGAAAGCGAAAGAAACAATTGTCCATCTATTTCGTGGACACTACACTAGCCAACAGTTCGCACTGCCGCCGCACACTGATCTCTGCATGCCCCGGTTCCACCAGCACTCGCCCTGGTTCAGTCCAGCAGGCCTACTGTTTCTTGAGCCAGCCCAACTCCATCTTTCAGCCGCCCGATCTCCTCATACGAGGATACCGATCGAAGGCAGTCCAGCAAAATGCTCGACAACTCGACTTTGTGCGAAGATGTATACACGCGAGTACAAGTGATGACGGAGATTCTTTCGGTCCGGATTGATACTAATACCAAGAAGCGATTGGACGTTCTGTCAAAGCGATCCATGCGCTCAAAGTCCTTTCTCGCCGCCGAGGCGATCAGGGCGTACGTCGAGTCGGAAGAGTGGCAACTTGGCGAACTCCAGACGGGCATCTCCGAATTGGATGCCAGGCGGGAAGTCAGTCATGAAAGTGTATCGAAGTGGCTCAATTCCTGGGGCACGCGCGGCGAAACAAAAGCGCCACGATGAAAGCGGTTTGGTCCCGGCGGGCGATACGTCATCTGGTCTCTCTGCGGGAGCACATCGAGAGAGACTCGGGGCGGAACGCGGCGCGTATCGCGGAACGGATTCTCAAAGCGGTCGAGATTCTGCAAGCTCAACCTGAAATTGGGCGGCCCGGCAGGGTACTCGGAACGCGTGAACTCGTAGTGCCAGGCACTCCGTACATCATTCCGTACCGGATGCGCCGTGAGCGGTTGGAGTTGATTGCCGTGTTCCACGGCCGGCAAAAATGGCCGCCGAAACTGTAGGTGGCCGCAAGTTTAGTTCCTAGCGGGCGCGCAAGCGGCGTCAGCCCTCCCCACCTTCGAGATCTTCGACAGATCTTCGACGTCCTGCCCCTGCTTGTAGACACCGAGGATGCGACCGCCGCATTCGGCCCGGATCGCCGCCGTCCGCGAACAAACTTGGCAGGCTCGGTTTGCAGGTTCTCGACGGAGGCCTCGTGCGCTCGCTTCCTATTCAGCGAACCGGAATCAGTCCGCTCCACTCCGCGGGGGGCGCGCCGGACCCGGCGTCCGGTGCGGGGACCTCAAGCGTAGCGTTGATTTCCTTACAGGTCGATTCCGTGCAGGCCTGCCCGCGGATGGAAATCCTGACTGGTCCCGCCGCCGACCCTTTGAGCTTCGCCATGAACACGGCTCGCCCGCTGAACACCCACGTGAACCATAGTAATTCGGGCTTCGAAGCGTCCTTCGGAGCCGACTGGTGCCACGGGCCATCGAGTTCCACGCCGCTCACTTTCAGTTCGGTGGGCCGGTCAATGCCGGTTGACTGCCGTCCCGCCAGTTTCTCGAGCGCGCGCACCCTGTTGTCGAACGCGTAGGTGTGCCACCCCTCGTCGTGAACGGCTTCGACGCTCAAGTACCCGCCGGCCGCGCGCGCACGGTAAGTCACGCAACGCTGATCGTCGTGACGCACCTCGACGGGAGCCGACCAGTCCGCTCCAGCCGCGGTTGCGGCCAACACACCTGCCGCCAGGAACGTTTTCATCATTTTCGGAAACTCATCCGCAGGGTCTTTACTGGCATTTTAATCCGCTTACCGGCGCGAATCAAATCGACCGTCACATTATCACCCGCCGTCTTACGCAACTTGATGTACAGCTCGGCCGTGTGCGCCACCGGATCCCGCTCTACCCCGTCGACGGCAAACACGACGTCGCCCTTTTTCAAGTCGTGCACTTTCATGAGCTCGGCGAAGGAATCGACACGGGTGACTTCAGAAGCGAAGCCATCGGGATCGAGGCCGAGACCGCGCTTCTCCTCGCCGGAGAGCGGGCGTGAGTCGAAGTAGACGCGCGGATCGACGCTCAACTGGCGGTAACGGATATCCGTAAGCCACCAGCGCACGGGTAACTGAATCGAAAGTCTTTCCGTCTTTCCGCCGCGCTCAACTGCGATTTCCATGTTCGATGCCGAACGCGGAGTCTGGTCATAACGGTATTGCAAATCGGCGAACGTCCACACCGGTACGCCGTTAAACTCCGCAATCCGGTCGCCCGTTCTCATCCCGGCCGCCGCGGATTCGCCGCGCGCCTCTTTGACAATCAACCCTTTAGGCACGTCGAGGTGGATGCCGATGTTGCGGATATCGGGCGAGCTAAACATGTGGGTCACCTTGTCGAGTGTGCCGTCCAGTTCCCTGTGGATGTTCTGAAAATCTCCGATGAGGTGACACTCGACGCAGTTATTGCGAGCGATCGTGCGCTCGACGAGGAGCGGAAATTCGCGCGCGAACATCGGTTTTGGACGCGGGACCTTGGGAAGTTCCCCGCGCTGGTAACGGCGATGCAGTTCAAGTCCCTGTGCGAGGGCGGCTTCGAGGCTGCTCAGATTTAGGTAAATATCCGGAGATTGGGCATCACGCCCGCCATAGCGCATGTAGATCTGCTCGTCGGCGTTGAGGAGGAAAAAATAGAGTGTATTGTTGCGGTCGTAGTCGAAGAGGCCGAGATCGGCATCGTCCATGCGTGTGATGCGCGCGCAAACATACTGCTCCATCAACTTGCCGCGGGGTGAAGTTTTCGGAGACAGCACAACCTGTGCGTCGAAAATCTTGCCGGCGATTCAAGGCTCGCAGCGATATTCAAGGAACAAAGGCTTGCCGGTGCGGCGGGCCTCTTTGATAGCTTCTTTGTAATCGCCGAACCAGTAGATCGGGTCTTCCTGCGCGCGGAGCGCCCACGGATTACAGAACGCAAGAGCCGCCAGCGCGGCGGAAGGCAGGAAAGATCGATTTCGCATGCGAGTTGGTGATGTTGAAGAGACGGCTTCGGCCGTTGCCTGGTTACGGCCCCGGCGCGTCCTGAGAGGCAGTATAACACTCGTGGATTCGGCCTTGGCTCGGACCAGCCGGGACACCCGCCCCACGTGCTATTCTGGCTCGGACATGACACGTCGTGACTTCTTACATAGTGCGGCAGGCTCAGCCGCGGCCGGAATCGCGGTTCTCACCGCTCCCGAAGGCTTGCTCGCTCAAGCACGCGAGAAGGCAAAGCCTCTGCACCTCAAGGTCACCGACCTCAAGACGTTTGTGATCAACAGCACCGGCAAGAACGGCACGAACTACGTGTTCGTGAAGATCTACACCGACCAGGGGATTACCGGACTGGGCGAAGGTTCCGTAACCAGCAAGGAAGCGACCGTCGCCGAAGCCATCCGCGAACACAAGCGTTACCTCGTGGGCCGCGACCCGACCGACATCGAGATGCACTGGCAGGCGATGTACCGCTGGCCTCGCTGGCGCGGTGGTCCCATCCTCAACTCGGCCATCAGTGCCGTTGAGATCGCGCTCTGGGACATCCTTGGCCAGGCACTGGGCCAGCCCATCTGGAGGCTGCTTGGAGGCAGGGCGCGCGACCGCGTCCAGATGTATGTCCATGCAGGCGGAAATTCACCCGAGTCGTACGCGAAGAACTGGCTGCAGGTCAAACAGGATGGCTGGACGGCGTGCAAAGCCGGTTTCATCACGACGAATAACGACGTCATCGATCAGGTGCAATCCGTCCGCGAAGGCATCGCAAA
>SHUI01000017.1 GCA_009697455.1 Bryobacterales bacterium | reverse complement strand
AAATGATGATCGCGAACGTGGGCGTGGTCCCCGACTTTTCGGCCATCTACACGTCGAATTCCGGGCCGCACACCGGCTTTCTCCAGGTCAGTCTAAAGGAGCGCCACAACATCGGCAGCTACGAGTACATGAACCGGATGCGTAAGAGGCTCCGCGCCGAGATGCCCGAGTTGACGGTCTACTTTCAATCCGGCGGCTTCGTCGACGCCGTGATCAACTTCGGCATGCCTGCGCCGATCGACGTCCAGGTCAGCGGGTCCGACTTGAAGACCATCTTCAAAGTCGCGACCGATCTTGCGCCGAAATTCCTCCAGACCGAAGGCGTCAGCGATATCTACATTCCGCAGGATCCCGATCTCCCCGCCCTGCGCATCGACATCGACCGCGCGCGCGCCAGTTTCCTTGGCCTCTCCCAGCGGGAAGTGGTCAGCAATCTGATCACGTCCGTGGCATCGAACTCCATGATCGCTCCCACTTTCTGGACCGACCCGAAGAGCGGCAACGATTACGCGCTTACTGTGCAGTACGCCGAGAATTCAGTCCGCACGGTCGCCGAGCTTTCGGATATACCGCTCCGCGGCGTGGGCCGCGCCATCACGAGCATGGACGCGGTCGGCACGATCACGCGCGTCGAAGCGCCTTCGGAAATCGCGCACTACGGCCTTCGGAAGGTGGTCGATGTTTTCGTGAATCTGGAGACGGAAGACCTGGGGCGGGCCGGCGCGCGCATCGAAGAGATTGTCGCCAAGACGCAGTTGCCGAAGGGCGTCCGCATCGACCTTCGAGGTTCTCTTGAAGGCATGCGCGCGTCGTTTCGCAGCTTCGCCTTGGGCCTGATCCTCGCGGTGGCGCTGCTTTACCTGGTGCTGGTCGCGCAGTTTCGCTCTTTCCTCGATCCGGTTATTATTCTGTTGGCTGTGCCGATGGGACTCATCGGTGTACTGGCGCTGCTTTACGTGACGGGCACGACGATCAACATCCAATCTCTGATGGGCGTCGTGATGATGGTGGGGATCGTGGTCTCAAACAGCATCCTGCTTGTCGAGTTCATGCGGCGGCTGCGGGAGGAGGGGATGCCGCTTGAAGATGCAGTGCAGATGGCGGGGCGGGTCCGGCTCCGGCCTATCCTAATGACGTCGCTCGCGACCATCATTGGCCTTTGCCCCATGGCGCTCAAGCTCGGAACCGGGAGCGAAGCCTACGCGCCGCTTGCCCGGGCGATTATCGGAGGGATGTCGGTTTCGCTGGTTCTGACCATCTTCATCGTTCCGGCCGCGTACATGGTGGCCTATCGTTCAAAGGAGACGGCGTGACCAGGGTTGGGCTGTTTCTGATCGCGGTGTGTTCTTTCGCTCAGACTCCGCGCAAGCTTACGCTTGCGGACGCCGAAGCGCAGGCCGTTCGGAATCATCCACGAATACAAGCGGCAAAACTCAACGCGCAAGCCGCCTCCGAAAACGCGCGGCAGGTGAAAGCCGCGAATTCAATGTTCGTCTCGGCCAACCTGACCGCCGCGGGCGCCGACCACGGAACCGCGACTGGCGCTGGGGCCGTCACAACATCGAGTCTCTTCAGCCGGACCGCCGTGGGTGTCACCATTACTCAGACTCTGCTCGATTTCGGACGCAACGGGAGCCTCTGGCGGAGCTTTCAGCTTCGCGCCTCGGCGCAGGATGAAATGGCCGGAGCCGCGCGCGCCGAAATTCTGCTGCGCGTGCGCGAGAGCTATTTTCTTGCGCTCGCCATGCAGGCTCAAATGCGAGTGGCGAATGAAACGGTGCGCGCAAGGAAGACCAGCCTCAAGCAAATCCAGGCGCTCGCTGCGAGCAACCTTCGCTCGACGCTTGACCAGAGTTTCGCCGAGTTGAATGTCTCCGAAGCCGAGTTGGCTCTTTCTCGCGCGGAAAACGACGCCCACGCGGCCATGCTTTACCTTGCGGCCGCGATAGGTTCAGGCGACGATCAGGTCTTCGAACTTCACGAGGAACCTCTTCCGGCGGAACTTGAATCCACGGTCGGCGCGCTGGTGAGGCAGGCGCTCGATTCACGGCCGGATCTTGCCGCGTCGCGGCTGCGGATCAAGGCGGCGCAGAGCTTCGCGGACAGCGAACGCCGCCTGGCGTTTCCCACGCTAAGCGCGCTCGGGGCAGGTGGAGCCTACGGTCCGCATGACGACCGGCTGCGGCCTCGATACGCCGGCGTCGCGCTCAATCTCAACATTCCGTTGTTCAACGGCCAGATCAATGCTTCGCGCCGCCGAGAAGCCGAGTTGCGAGCGAGCGCGGTAGCTGAGGAAGCGCGGGAACTCGAGATCCGGATCGCGCAGGACGTGCGCACGGCGTGGCTTGACGCCCGCAACGCGCAACAACGAGTAACGCTGGCCGCAAAAGTCCTCGATCTGGCCACGCGGACGCTCAAGCTCGCTCAGGCGCGTTATGAGCTTGGACTCGGGAGTATCGTCGAACTGAATCAGGCACAACTCAGCCGCACAGCGGGGGATGTGGCCGCGTCAACCACCCTCTACGAGTACCTTACGAAACGGGCAAGGCTCGACTATCAAACGGGCGGGATTCTGTGACAAGGCCTACCTTGTAACCTTCTCCAACTGCTCCTCAAGCTCCTGGTACGTCATATTGCCCGGATGGTACATGCGAACCACGCCTGCACGGTCTAGCAACACAAGCGTCGGCGTCGAACTCGCGCCGTAGCTCTTGAAGTTCTCTGCGCTCAACGGAACCGCCATCTTGGCAAGCGCTCCATAGTGCTCGCGGCGTACGCTCTCAATGTACGGCTTCTCCCGTTCTGGCGGTGCGTCCTCGCCGCGCGCGACGTAACCGTAACGCTGCGTCGGCCCCACCAGAATCAGACCCTTTGGTCCGTATTTCTCCATCAGGCGCGCAATCGGAGGCGCTTGTGCCTTGCAGTCGCTGCACCAGTGCGCCCAGAAAAACAGCAGTACCGGATGCCCCTTCAGGTTTTCCATCGGCGCTGGCTTTGCATTCAGCCACTCCGCCACTTCGAGCGCTGGCGCAGGTTTCCCTTCGAGACTCAGCAAATGAATGTTCTTCTGCAACCGCGTTCGGATCGACGTGGCGCGGTATTTCTCCAACTCTCTTTGCAGGAACGCCACCGCCTCGCCCTTCTGTCCCCGCGCGTTCAGCACGTTCGCGTGCACCTCGATGGAGGCGCCGAGCGCGATCGGAGTGTTCGCGTCGCTGTCAACCGGCCGCTTTTTCAGAGCTTCGAGGACCAGCTTCCTGGTTTCGGCCGCGTACCGTTCCGCTTCGTCGTACCGTTTCGCGGCCAGCGCCCCTCGCCCCAGCCAGGAGAGCGCTTCGAGCCCCTCTGGCTTGGCTCCTTCCTTCGCGAGGTATTCCTTCACCCGGCTTTCACCGAGTACGAAGTTCGAGTCCGCAATAGCGGCCCGAACGTCCTGAATGATCCCCGCATGAGAGAGCGGCGCGCCCGCAACCACCAGTAGCGCGGCGAGACGAAGATAAACGTTTTTCATATCTTTAGTACCTTATGAGAGTAGTCGATGCTTGCTTCAAGGTCTTCTATTTCACGCGAGGCAGCCTCTTCCTTGCCCGGGGGCTTCAAGCCCTTGTGCGGCTCGCCCGCGTCGGCCAGAGCGAGAAACCGTGCGAACTCCCAAGCCGGAGTATTCCGATAGGCGTCCCAGAATTTTGCGTCCTTCCAGGCGTAAATCCGCGGCTGCGTTACAATCACTTCGAGCGAGAACGGCCGGCCCGCGCACAACTCCTGGAACCGTTCGGCATAGCGTCCGATGCCAATATTCCCCTCGCCCATCCGTACCCACTTTACCGCGATGCCCTCTTTTTCGCGCCAAACGGCGGTATCGCGCACGTGGCTCGTCAACACATACGGAGCGAGTGTTTCAAGGGTCAGCAGTGGGTCTTCGATGGTCCACAGGGGATTGCCCGAATCGAGGCAGACGCCCACGAAGTCCTTGCCAGCCTGTTCCACGAGCGTCTTTAGTTCGCGCCCCTGCATGTCGCCCGCATGATTCTCGATGGCGATCTTCACGTTCGCGTCGAGCGCCTTTGCGCGCGCCCCGCGGAGGGCCTTTGCCGCGTTCTCGATATGACCCTCGATCGGAATCGGCCCCGTGCGGTCCGCCATCGTCCCAAGAAACGCCCGTACAATAGGCGACCCTACGGTCACAGCCGCGTCTATCGTTCTCTCAATCTGCTCGACTGCCGTGCCCTGTGAGGCGTCGAACGATTTGGACGAGGGGCAAATCGACCGCATCCCGATTTCGAGCGCGATCCCAAGTTTCTCCGCATGCGCCCGCACCGCTTTCAGGTGCGCCGTCTCCAGGCCCCCGATGAACCGGATTTCGGAGAAGTGGACGACCTGCGTGTTCCACTTCGCGCAGTAGTCGAGAAACTGAAAGGGCGTCCAGTTCTGCGAACGGATACTAAAGAGGTCTATGCCGAACCGGACGGGCGCATTGGCCGCGACTGCCGGGGTTCCCGCCGCCGCGGTGGCTGCCAGAAAAATTCTACGTCGCATGGGTTGATTATGGCGCAAGAACGGCACCTGATGCTCGCGGCATCGGCGAACGTGGCAAGATGTACGCATGATTTCCGGGACTCCGATACTGACCGCGCGTTCCGCAAACGCCAGCGACGCGAGCGAGATCGCCCGCATTTACAATGAAGGCATCGAAGATCGGGTGGCAACCTTCGAGACCCGTCCACGTTCGGTCCATGACGTGCGCGGCTGGTTCGACGGCGTTCGCCCTGCGGTCGTCGTGGAAGCAACTGGAGACGTCGTAGCGTTTGGCGCCACCTTCACCTACCGCTCTCGCGACTGCTACTCCGGAATCGCCGAAGCCTCGCTGTACGTGGCGCGCGAGTGGCGCGGAAAGGGAACGGGGCGATTGGCCATGTCCGCGCTCATCAACGCCGCCGAGTCTGCCGGCTTCTGGAAATTGCTCTCGCGCGTTTTTGTGGAAAACACCGCCAGCCGCAGGCTGGTCAAATCGATGGGCTTTCGAGAAGTGGGTACCTACGTTTGAGCGGGCGTCAGGCTGGAACCTTGTTCAAGACGCCTGTTCGCGGCGCTGGCAATCGAATCCGGCTGTGAATGGATCACTGCGGACCGGGATTTCGCACGGTTCGAAGGTCTGAAATGGCGAACAATCGAAAACAGCTAGGCCGTCGAGGGGCCTTCGATCATTCCGCAAATCGGCTTGAGCGCCTATGGTAGCGAGAACCACAGCGCAAGACGCTCACGGCACGCGACGCTTCACCTCGTCGAAGAAGTTGATTAGAACCGTCGCCCGCACATTGCCCTTGTCCGGTTCGCCGGCCGGAAACGCCAGAACGCGCTTCCCGTCGGGGGAGACGTCGTAGTTGATGGAACCGCCCGCGAGGTGGATCGGCGTTTCACTCCACCGCCGCGGCTTGCCCGCGGAGAAGGTCTCTCCGCTCACCGAGTAATCCACCACCATCACTTGGGTGCCCCCGGAGGCTTTGAAGAACAACTGCCGGCCGCCTCGCGACCACCTTGGCATGAAACCGCCTTCCTGAGACACCGTCCACTTCCCGGCCCCTCCGCGAAACGGACGCACATAGATCTCCGCCCGTCCCGATTCGGAGGTAGCGTAGGCCACCCAGCGTCCGTCCGGCGAAAAGTCCACCGTATCCTCGTCGGGCCGCGGGTTGTGGAACAGAGGTTCCGGCGCGCCTGCCTTTGGATGCTCCGTATCGGTTGTGTCGATCGGCAGCATCCAGATCCTGGCCGGGCTCTGTGGACTTATGCCGCCGCATGCAAGGTACCGGCCATCCGCGGAAAACGCATTGGGCGTGAACGAACCGGCGTCCGGCAGCAGCTTGACCGCTTCACCGCTTCCATCGGCCCGCTGCCACCAGACGGCGTTGTCACGCCCGCGGAAGGCGAGGTGCTTTCCATCCGGCGTCCAGATCGCCAGGGAACCGAACGCCGCGGCAACGGTCAGGCGCGTCATGATCTCGCGCGCAAAATCCCATACCCGGACAACACCGCCCAATTCGACCATGACCGCGAATCTGCCGTCGGGAGACAGGCGCAATTGCCGATAGAGATTGGGCGGCACGCCTTTGACGGGCTCCACTTTGCCTCCCGCTGCCATCCAGCCGATAGGGTATTGGTTGGAATACTGCTTGCCCGCCAGGTAGACAAAGAGTCCATTTCGGGCAAAATCGAAACCTCCAAAGCCTCCGGTGTTCCCCGCAACATCCTGGAGTAGGACCACGGGCTGCCCGGAGATCTCCGTCCGGCGGGCATCGAAACGAACGCCGAAGAGTTTCCCGCCCCGCACATACACCAGGTACCCGCCGGGCAGGTAGCGCCCGTAATACGCTCCGCGCACCAGCGTTTTTCGCTGTCGCGTCTTCATGGAGTAAACCGCGATATTCGCCTCGTCGAAATTGACCACGTCGGAGTGAGGGTTGAAGATCACAGCGTCGCCGCCGGGCAGAAGTTGGGGCCAGCGGTGGACCAACTCTCCCGGCTCGAGGGTGGTCAGGGGCTCCGGCTGGCCGCCGCCTTCGGCCACGCGGACCAGCCCGCTGCGTGCCGGCTCCAAAATAATCCGTCCGTCTTCTCCCCACCAGGCTCCGCGCGCGATGGGAGCGTCGCACAATGTGACCGGCGCGCCGGCGCCCGAGACCGCGATCTTTTTGAGCTTCCCTCCGGCAAAGAACCCGATCCACTGCCCGTCCGGAGAGAAGAACGGCATTTGGCCGTCCTCTGTTCCCGCCAGTATCATTGTCCCTGGCTGGTTCAGCGCGCGCACCGCGAGCGCCGATTTATCCGGGGCTGTCCGCTCCGGAAAAGCCACCTGCCCTCCGTCCGGCGAGATGGCGAAATGGATACGGAGATCGGTGAAGCTCTCGGTCGCCAAATCGAGGCTCAGATTCAGCAGGGGGCGTTCCACGGGACGGGTGGCGCGCCACCAGCCGGCTGCGGCCAGCAGGGCGGCGGCGCCACAAAGAGCTGTGGCCGAATAGAGCCAACGCGAGCGCCGTGTTTCCACCACCCGAGTGGGTGTCGTCTCGTCCTCCGCTCGAACATCCTCCGGGCGAATGTCCTCCAGGGCGATCCGCGCCTCGCCGACATCGCGTAGTCTCCGCCGCGGGTCTTTCTCCAGGCACCGAGCGAGCAGCCTGCGAACCGGCGCCGGTGTAGCCGGTGGCAACGCATCCAGCCGTACCGGGTCCTTAATGACCGAAGCGACAGTCTCGGTCGCGGTCTGCCCGCCAAACATCATCTGGCCGGTCAGCATCTCACACACGACGATTCCGAAGCTCCAAATGTCCGCCCGCCGGTCAACCTCCCTGCCCCTGGCTTGCTCCGGGCTCATGTATGCGGGGGTCCCGAGGATCGCGCCCGCCATGGTCCCCATTGTGAGGGTTGCCGCATTATGGCCCGCCGAGGCTTCACTCGAAAGCGCCTTGGCAAGTCCAAAATCCAGCACCTTGACTCGCCCCTGCGGCGTAACCATGATGTTGCCCGGCTTCAGGTCCCGGTGGATGATGCCTTTTTCGTGCGCGTACTCCAGCGCCTCGGCGATCTGCCGGGCAATCGGCAGCACGTCCTCAACCGGCATCGGACCCGCCGGGGTCCTACCCTCCACCAGTTCCATCACGATGGCTCGCTCTTCCACGCCGTAGATCGCCGCGATATTCGGGTGGTTCAGCGACGCCAGCAGTTGCGCTTCGCGCGTAAAGCGGGCCATGCGGGCAGGGTCCGCCGCAAAGGTATCGGGGATAACTTTAATGGCGACGTCGCGCCCGAGCTTAGTGTCGGTGGCGCGGTATACGGCGCCCATTCCGCCCTCGCCAAGCTTGGAGATGATCCGGTAGTGAGCAATGTTCGGGTTCATGTTCGAGGCGCCGGACCGGGTAGCTTCTCACGCTCCGTACTGTTCCAGAAAATGGGCGATCGTGCGGATCCCCTGATAGTAATTCTCCAGCCGGTACTTCTCGTTCGGTGAATGCAGGCCGTCGTCAGGAAGCCCGAACCCCATTAGCACGGTCGGAATGCCCAGGTGGTTGGCGAAGTCGCCGACAATCGGGATTGATCCGCCCGAGCGCACGAAAACGGTCGGCCGCTCTAGAATCTCCGCGAACGCGGCAGCCGCTACGCGAATTGCCGGATGATCGGGATTGACCATCAGTCCCGGCGACGCGCTCAGCACGCGCACCTCGGTCCGGATTCCTGCCGGCGTGTTCGCCGCGACGAAAGCGCGAAACGCCGCGACCACGCGGTCCGCATCCTGATTTGGAACCAGGCGAATGCTCACCTTCGCCGTGGCTTTTGCCGGGATCACCGTCTTCGCTCCCGCGCCCGTGAAGCCGCCGGCGATGCCGTGAACTTCGAGCGCCGGCCTCGCCCAGATGCGCTCGAGCACGCCGTACCCAGGCTCGCCCGTCAAGCGAGTGGATCCCACTTCCTTCTCAAGAAACGCCGCCTCGCTAAAGGGCAGACTTTCCCAACTGCTTTTCTCCGCGGCGGCCGGTGGCGCAACATCGTCGTAAACGCCCGGTATCTGGATTGCGCCCTCCGCATTCTTCAGCTTCGCCAGGATCTCCACCAAACCGAAGACGGCATTCGGCGCGGCGCCGCCGTAGAGGCCGGAGTGCAAGTCGCGCATTGGTCCGGACGCTTCCACCTCCACATAGACCAACCCTCGCAATCCGATGCACAAGGTCGGAATGCCCTCCGCGTAGAGCGCGGTATCCGAGACCAGCGCCACATCCGCTTTCAGCTTCTCCGCGTTCTCCGCGACATATTTCGCGATGGACGCTCCGCCTACTTCCTCCTCGCCCTCGACCAGGAACTTCACGTTCACGGGAAGCTTGCCATGCACCGCAAGCAGCGTTTCGACAGCCTTCACGTGCATGTACATCTGGCCCTTATCGTCGGCCGATCCACGCGCGTAAATATTGCCGTCGCGCAGCGTTGGCTCAAACGGGGGCGACTTCCACAACTCGATCGGGTCGGGCGGCTGCACGTCGTAGTGGCCGTAACACAGCACGGTGGGCTTGCCTGGCGCGTGAAGCCAGTCCGCGTAAATCAGCGGATGCTTCGCCGTCGCGACGATCTCGACGTGCTCCATCCCCGCCGCCCGGAGGCTCCCGGCCACGAACTCCGACGCCCGTTCGATGTCCCCCTGGTGCTCGGGCAGCGTGCTGATGCTCGGAATGCGAAGGAACGCGTCGAGTTCCCCGAAAAACCGCTCGCGGTTTCCGTCCACGTAGGCGCTGGCTGCTTTCGACATGATTCTCCTTACGATAGTTTGTCCGGCCGCATGACCGCGACGTAGTTCAAGTTCCGATACGCCTGGTGATAGTCCAGGCCGTAGCCGACGACGAAATGGTCCGGGATTTCGAAACAACGGTAGTCGATCGGTGTCTGCACAATCCGCCTCGACGTCCGGTCGAGAAATGTGCACACGGCGAGCGAGTTCGGGCCGCGTCCGGATAACGTTTGCAGCAGATAACGGAGCGTGAAGCCGGTATCGACAATATCCTCGACCAGCAGAACGTCCTCGCCTTCAATGCCTTCGTCGAGGTCTTTCGCGATGCGCACGAGGCCGGGTGCGCCGGCCTTCGCCGAAAAACTCGAGATCGCGAGGAAGTCGATTTTGAGCGGAAGATCGATGCGGCGGGCGAGCTGCGTCAGAAAGAATACGGAGCCTTTCAGGACGCCGATCAGCTTGAGTTGCCTGCCCGCGTATTTCGCCGTGACCTCGGCGGCCACTTGGCGAATGCGTTCCTCGATCTCCTCTTCGGTAAACAGGACGCGTTCGATACCCGCTGGAAGCTGCCCGCTCATGCAGTAGTGAGCCGTTCCGCGAGCCCGTACTTGAAGATCAGGTTTTCGAAATCCTTCTGGTAGAAAACCTGGATGTTAACTTTTGGATACAGTTCGCGCAGCAACTTGACCTTTCGGTTCTTGCGGGTGACGTGCGATTGTTTCATGGTCGTTAGTTCGATGTACGCGTCGAACTCAGGCAGGTAAAAATCCGGCCGGAAACCTTCCAGCACGCTTCCTTCCTTGTCCCACTTTAGCGGAAAAAAGCGCGGCTCGTATTCCCACGCGATGCGGTAGAAGTCGAGCAGATTGGCAAAGATACCTTCGCTCGGGTGCGCGAAGTCGGCCTTCCGCAGCGCGGCCTTTCCGGGAGGCACGATGCCGTGGCGGGCGAGCCGCAGCCGTACCTGAAACTGGATCTGCGCCTCGGCGGCCGAAGAGAGCAGCGCGCGCGCGCTCAATCCCAGTTCACCGATGGCGGCCTCGATGAGCGCGGCCATCTGATCCGCGCCCAGCGTGCCGCTGTTCAGAACGGCGTCGTAGAAGTGTGGCTGCAAGCTTGCTTTCCCGATGCGCCGTTTGCGCTCCGCTTTCTGATCCGCCTCCATCGTGCCAATGAGTTTACCGGCCGCGGGACGGTCCAAGCGGCGGTCGAGCATCACGTTCCCGGTGCGGACGGGTTCGGGCGCCACGATATGCACGCGGAGAAGGCCGGGGAAATCGCGGAAGAGAATTTCGGCTCCATCGGAGCAGAACACCAGATGATGACGAGCGGCGAGCTGCGCCACGATGGAAACCAGCGCGTCGGCGTAGGCTTTGTCGGGTATTTGGGCGCCGGCGCCGAACTCGCTTTCGATCAGGCTCGCGAGCCGCGCGTCGGTAACGAGTTCATATTCGAGGCGCTGCGCGCAAAGCCGCGCCACCTCGTCGAGTCTGCAACCTGGCTGGCCGGAGATTGCGATCAACATGTCTGCTGCGGCGGCCGCATGAGTTCATGATATCGTACGTACCGGATGACACGGCGGGAAATTCTCAATCTGATGCTGATCCCTGCTGCCGGCGCGGGCATGCCGGCGAAGGGACTTTCAGGGAACCTCCGGCGCTACGATGCCGCGGTAATAGGAGGCGGCGTGGGCGGCTGCGCGGCCGCGCTCGCCTTGTGCCGCAACGGTCTGCGCGTCGTGATGACGGAAGAGACGGACTGGATCGGCGGCCAACTCACCTCGCAGGCCGTGCCGCCGGACGAGCACCCGTGGATCGAGTCTTTCGGAGCCACGCGCGCCTATCGCGCGTACCGCGAGGGCGTGCGCCGTTACTACCGGGCACATTATCCACTCACCGCGGAGGCGCGTGCCGCGGCTGTTTTTAACCCCGGCGGCGGACGTGTTTCCCGCCTCACGCATGAGCCGCGCGTTTCGCTCGCAGTGCTCGAACAGATGCTTGCGCCCCACGAAAGCAGCGGCGCGCTGACCGTGCTTCGCCGTACAAGACCCTCGGCGGCGGACGTTGAGCGGGACCGCATCCGCTCGGTCACAGTGAAAAGCCTGCAAAGCGGCCGAACCGCTGCCATCGACGCGGACTACTTCCTGGACGCCACCGAACAGGGCGATCTGCTGCCACTTGTGGGCGCGGAATTCGTCACTGGCTTCGAGTCACGCAAGGACACCGGAGAACCGCACGCGCCGGAGATAGCTCAGCCCGCGAACATTCAGTCCTTCACCTATTGCTTTGCGATGGATTACCGTAAAGGCGAGAACCACGTGATCGACAAACCCGAAGAGTACGCCTTCTGGCGCGACTACGTGCCGGAGCTTCGTCCGCCGTGGAGCGGCAAGCTGCTCGACTGGAACACGACGCATCCCATTACGCTCAAGCCGCGCTTCACCGGCTTCGATCCGGAGTGCGATGCCAAGGGTACCGACGGCGGCTGGTGGCTCTACCGCCGCATCGCCTGCGCGCGCAACTTCGCGGGCGCGAGCGACATCTGCCTTGTCAATTGGCCGCAAAACGATTACTGGCTGGGAAATCTTCACGGAGCAAGCGAAGCGGAGGCCGCGCGGAACGATCGCCGGGCGAAGCAGCTCAGCCTTTCGCTGCTCTATTGGATGCAGACCGAGGCCGGATGGCCGGGTTTGCGATTGCGGCGCGATGTGGTGGGAACGGAGGACGGGTTGGCGAAATACCCGTACATCCGCGAGTCGCGCCGCATTCGAGCGGAGTTCACGGTGCTTGAACAGCACGTCGCGACGGACGTCCGGAAGCAGCCATTGGCTGAGGTTTTCGACGATTCGGTTGGTGTCGGCAGCTACCGCATCGACTTGCACCCAAGCTCTGGCGGCGACAACTACATTGACGTCAGCAGTCTTCCGTTTCAGATTCCGCTCGGCGCGCTGATTCCAAAACGCATGGAGAATCTGATTCCGGCGGCGAAGAATGCGGGCGTGACTCATATCACAAACGGCTGTTACCGGCTGCATCCCGTAGAGTGGAACATTGGCGAATCGGCGGGCCTGCTTGCCGCGGAAGCCCTGCGGGTCAAGGAATCGCCGCGCGCGATTCGCAATCAAACGAAACGTTTGCGCGAGTTTCAAACGCGCATTCAGGCGCAAGGCGTGGAAATCGCGTGGCCGAAACTAACGCCGCGCTGAGGAGCATCGATGAACGCACCATCCCTGTTTTTGCCGGCTGCGGCGGTTTCCGCGCAACTTGCCGCGCATGCGGACATGCTCGACGGCGTACCGCGTGCCGGCGGCGGGAGTTAACTCCGGATCGAGCTTCTTGAAGATGCGGTTGTAGCCGTGGCAGGCAGCAGGGCGACGAGTCGCACGATTGCCTTGGCGGCTTCCACGTCAGAACTGGAACTTCAGGCCGAGCTGCATCGACCGTCCCGAGGCTCGCGTGCTTCTCACGTTCCCATACTGGGGCGTTTGAATCTGGTTGCCAGGGAAGCCGAAGGTGGTGTGGTTGGCCAGGTTGAACACCTCACAGCGTAGCTCCAGGTGGCGGTTTTCCCGTACCGGCCAGCGCTTGAAGGCCGAGAAGTCGAAGTTGTTTAAGCCGTCCGCGCGCAGGATGTTGCGGCCGGAGTTGCCGTACGTGAAGGCCGCGGGCACGGCGAAGGCCGCGGTGTTGAACCACAGCGCGGGCGTGGGGGCGTCGATCTTCGGCTTGCCCACCAGGTTCGGGAACTGCGTCGCGCGCCCGGCGGAGCCGATGTTCGCGTTGTCGAAGTTCACGATCGGGCTGTAGGGCAGTCCGGCGTCGAAAGCGGCGATTCCGGAGAACGCCCAGTTCGAGACAAGTGCGTTGGCGATCCGGCTGCGGGTGCGCAACGGAAGCTCGTAGATGTAGCTGAACACGAACCGGTGCGGCATGTCGAATCCGGCGAGTCCCCTGAACCGGTCCAGGGTGAAGCGCGTGGGGTTCTCGGCCGACTGCGAGAGGCCGTTCACCAGCGAATCGACGTAGTCGATGTTCTTCGACCAGGTGTAGTTGACGTTAAACGTGAGGTTGCGGGAGAACCGCTTGTCGAGCTTCACGCTCATGCCGTGGTAATAGGAGGGGAAGATGTTGTGGCCGTTCGAGACGTACGGCGGAAGGTCCGGATAGCGCTGGCGCAGCCTGAACGAATTCGAGCCGGGTTCAACGGCTGTGTTGTCGACGATCTGACCCACCAGCTTCAGTCCGTGCGAGCCGAAGTAGACCGCCTCGAACATCAGCGAACCGGCGAGCGCGCGCTGGATGGAGAATGTCCACTGCTCGACGTACGAGGTGCGGCTGGTGCTCGGCCAGGCGTTCAGATTCTGCTCCAAGCCAGCGGGGGCTTTGCCCACTACGGGGGGGCCGGGGAACGCATCAGGGAAGATCACCGTGGGAACGCCGGTGTTGATTCCGGTGAGCAGCTCGGGACCGCCGAACGGCCAGTTACCGCGGTTGCCCTGCTGGGTCTGTGAGTAATTGGCGCCGAAGCTGTCATAGAAGATGGCGAAGCCGGAACGGACCACCGTCTTCGGGGAGATCTGGTAGGCAATGCCGAAGCGCGGCGCAAAGTTGTTGCGATCCGGTTCCAGTACGCCCGGCGAAATGTTGGCCGCCGCGCCGGTGACGGGATTCGCTAAGTTCCAGAAGTACTTCCCCGATTCATAAATGAATCCGGCGCTCCCCAGCTTGTTCACCAGCGGCGCCGAGTAGTCGTAGCGCAGGCCGAAGTTCAGCGTGAGTTTCGAAGTGATCCTCCAGCCGTCCTGGAAGTAGAACGCGTAAGCATTACCGTTCAGGATGCCGTCGGAGGAACCGTTTTGGCGGCGCACCTGCGCCGGCACGCCGAGCACGAAGCTGGCCAGGGGCGAGCCGGTCCTCGGCGCGAAGTTGCCAGTCTGAACGGACTCGTAACTGACCGACTGGGTGGGTAACCGGAATGCGTTCTTGGCGAACTTGTGGAAAGTGCCGCCGAACCCGATCGTATGCGACGACAGCACTTTCGCCGCGTCGCCGTGCCAGTAGTATTGTGTTTCCGGAGAAAGCAAGTTCGTGCTGTTCCTTAGACCGGCGTAACCGGGAATCGTGATCGGAGGGAACACTTCGTAGGTGGCGCCGGTGGCCGGATCCTTGTACGCCGGGAAGCTCTTCAGCGTTCCCGCGCGGCTGGCCAGGCCTTCGACGATCGACGGATTCGCCCCACGGTTATAGCGGGTGACGCCGAACCGCGACGTGAGCAGCAGCGTGGGGCTGAAAGTGTGGGTTTCACTGACGATGAAGCTTTTCATCTTGACGTAGTCGTCGGTAGTGACCGCGGGCAGGCCGTAGGAGACGGTCTGGTTGAACGAGGCGGAGTAGCGGATGTAGAAGGTATCCTTGGGTCTCAGTTGATGGTCGACGCGACCGCTGCCCTGGTCCGCGCGGCGCTTATTCGGCTTCAGGTTGATGAAGTTGACACCCGGAATCTGTCCCATCGGGAGGTTCGGCGAGGGGTACAGTTCTTTGGCGATCAGGAGCCCGGAGGCGTTGTGCAGACTGGCGGGAGTGCGGTTGCCCGGGAACGGCTGGCGCACGGAGCGGCCGCTTGCATCCGTGACCGTGGTATAGGGGTTAAAGATGGGGTTCGATCCGGAGAAGTTGCCGCTCAACTCCTCCGCGGTTGGCACCAGCGTGAAGAAGTTTGCCGCCTGTCGGGTCCGGATGCCCTCGTAGTAGCCGAAGAAGTACCAGCCCTTGTCGCGCGAGAGCAGGCGAGGGATCACGATAGGACCTCCGCCGGCGCCACCGAACTGGTTCCAGCGGAATGCGCCGAGCCACGGAACGAAGAAGCTGCGCGCATCCAGCACGTTGTTGCGCCAGGATTCCCACAGCGCACCGTGAATGTCCTTGGTGCCAGCCTTGGTGGCGACGTTGATGTTGGCGCCGGAGGCGTGGCCGTAAGCGCCGGAACTCATGCCGGATTCCACCTTCATCTCGGCGATGGCTTCGGGCGGCGGGTAGATCGCAATATCGTTGCCGTGGAGATCGTTGTTCGATCCGCCGTCCAGCGTGTAGTTGTTGTTGCGCTGCCTCTGGCCGTATACCGACGGGTTGAGCCCGGTGCCGCCCACGCTGTTGTTGCGCGCGTCCGGCGAACCGGTGGGTACCACCCCGGGAAGCGTCCGGATGAGGGCGGTGAAGTTGCGGCCGAGCAGCGGCAGTTCGTTGACCTGTTTTCGCCCGACCAGCGAGCCCACCGTTGCCTCGCTGGTTTGCAGCAGCGGAGGAGCCTCGGTGATGGTGATCTGCTCGGTCGAAGCCGAAAGCTGCAGCGCGATATTCAGAGTGCTGGAGAGGCCCGAGAAAAGTCCGATGTTCCTGACCGCCTCCCGCTTGAAGCCGGGTGCGGCGACGGAGAGTTGATAGAGGCCGGGCAGGATGGCGGAAAGCACGTAGACGCCCTGGAGATCGGTGGCGCTCTGCCGGGTGTACTTCTGCTCAGTGCTTTCCAGCCGGATCTCGGCTTTCGGGACTGCCGCCCCGCTGGGATCGGTAACCGTTCCGGTCAATGTCGCCGTTCCCACCTGGGCGAACGAAGGAGTGCAGAGGAGGACCGCCACTGCGAGGGTCGCGGTAAGGGGATGCTGAAGCAGAACAGAGAGTACTTTTCGCACGGCGAAGCTCCTGAGTTGCCAGACCAGCAGAATTGTCATGGCGGTAGTATACCTGATCTCCAACCCAGCTTCAAACAAAGCCTTTCTTGCGGTTTCTTGCGGCTAGGCGCGCGTCAAAAGAATGGGGTTTTCGCCGGGATGCCGCTCGTCTTCAGAAATTCGATGAAGAACACCATCAGCCCCAAACTGCCGACGCCGGCTTCAGGCGCCCGCTTCACATGGATCTTGCCGGCAAAGGCATCCACGCTGGTCACGCTTTCCAGCGGCCGTTTTCCTCCGTTTTCGCCTTCACCTTTTGGGTGAACGCCAACAACACCGTCTTGTTCGCTCATGTCGAACAATAGTAACCTTATCTCTGTTCAAGGCACGAGACCAACTGAAGTTTATAGATTGAAATGAATGAATCATCAGCGAATCGTTTGGTGTCGTCGCTCTTTGATGACTGGTACAGGTCGCTACTCTTTTACGTGTGTCGTTTGGCAGCGTCCCGCGAAGACGCGGAAGATGTAATCCAAGAAGCGTTTCTGCTTCTGTACCGGGCATGCCGGAGCGGGCGCGAGATCGTGAACGCCAAGGGCTGGACTCTGCGAGTCACACGGCGCCTGCTTTGGAAGAGAATGCGAGAAATGGCGAGCGACCGGGTAGTGCCGGGAAGCGCGGAATGGCTGGATCTTCTGCCCTCCGGGACGGGCGACCCGGAAAAGCCGCTGCTAGCTTCGGAAGACGATCTTTGGGCAGCGCTTTCAATCCTCACCCCACGCGAACTGGAGGTGGTTCTGCTGCGGTTAGAGGGTCTCAAGTATCGGGAAATAGCCGGCTCTCTGGAATTGACTGTCAGCTCGGTAAACACCTTGCTGGCCCGGGCGATCACCAAGTTGCAAGAAGCGCTGAAGGAGGAAAAGTTGGAACGAGTTCGAGCCCGCTATTTGGAGGAGCGAGACCATCCCTGGACATTGCAGTGACGAACTGCTGATAGGCCTGCTCGACGGCGAACTCGGCTTGTTCGAACGTTGGAGGAGCGGGAGCCACCTAAAAAGCTGCTGGGAGTGCCGGACGCGCCAGGCGGAGCTGGAGGCGTCGATCGCGTGCCTTGTCCGGCTGAAGCGAACGCATGCTCCGCGCGATGTGAATTCGGTTGAGCAGTCGCGGATGCGATTCGATGTCTCCCGGCGCAGGTGCGAGGGACAAATTGAAAAGAGGGCAGCGTCGCGTTGGCGGCTAAAGCTGACAGCCGGGGGCGCAGTGGCAGTGCTCCTGGTGGGGATTGGCCTCGAACGGCTGCGCCGCGTGTCGCCGCCCGGTGAGCCGGAGAGGAGACTGCTTTCCCTTGCGCGCACCTCCGAGCGTTGGCTGATCGAAGGCTCCGGTCCGCTTCACCAGACCTTTGCCGTCGAGGTGGCCCAAATCAGCCCGTCGCGGCAAGTAAAGCAGAGGCAATTGGAAGTCTGGTCGGATCCGCGGAATGCTCGTTTCGCGTTGCGGCTTTCCGATGTGTCGGGGCAACTCGAGTTCGGCGAGTGGGCGCCGGCAGCCGAAAAGAAATACGTCTTTGACCGGTCCCGCGGGCCGGCGATCGTGAGAGTTTCCGAGAGCCAGGGAGCGGAGACCGGGCTACGCCATCGCTACGCGAGCAGGGCGAACCTTGGATCGATCGAGGCCCATTTTGCAGAGTGGCTGCGGGACAGGCGGTGGCGGCCCGTGTCGTTCAGCGCCGATTTTGCCGAATTCTGCTCCGAGGACGACGTGCGGTTGCGGCTGGAAAAGTCGGGATCGGAATCCACAGTATTGCGGATGTCGGCATCCCGCATTATGGATGGGGTTCGAGTGACTTTAACCTTGGATCTTGACCCGCGGACCCATCAGGCGCGCCGGTTGGAGATCCGCTGGCTGGCGGAAGACGGGGCGGAGGCATTGGTTCAGATGACCACCGGGAAGGCTGAGATCCTGGACGCGGCCTCGATGCAACCGGCGGTATTCCAGCCTGACCTGGGCTTAAGAGTTGGGGCACTGCGTTCACGCTCCACATCGGCCCCGTCGCCCGCTCCGGTACCTGCTTTCCGAGAGGGGCCCGGATCGGAGCGTGTCCTTGAGAACCGAATCCTCATCCTCGAGACTCTGCATCGCATGGGCGCGGACGACGGCGACGAGATCGCCATTGGCCGGCGTCCGGACGGCGGGCTGGTGCTGGAAGGTATTGTAGGCACCGCCCGCCGCAGGGAACAGATCTCCTCTTTGATCGAGGGCCTCCTTCCGAAGGATGCGATTACCATGCACATCCTCGACGCGGAGACCGGCTGGCCATTCCCAGAGAGCGCGCCCTCGCGCAGAGCTCCACCAGTGCCGCCAGCCACTACGGCGGGAATCGGACAAACCCTCCTCGGCGGCGCAGTCTCGGCATATCTCGACAAACAACATCTTGAGGAAACGACTGGACACTACCTTCACCGGATCACGGTTGCGAACTGGTCCCTAATGAGCGAAGCCTGGGCGCTTTACCGGCTCAGCCACGCCGTCTTGCCGGAAGAAGAGGCCCGGCTGAGCCCCGCCTTCCGGGAGAGGCTAGGCCGGCTCGTGACCGAGCATTCCGGGAGCCTGTCCCTTCATGCGCGACAATTACTTTCGCTGCTGGAGCCGCTCCAGATTGAGGCACAGGGGACCAGCTCTTTAGCGAGTTGCACGCCGCCCGCTTCGAACTGGCAAACAACGGCGGGATCTATCTTCGAGAGGGCGAAGCGCTTCTCCAGGGAATTGCAGAAGCTTGCGCCGAACCCCTCGTCCCCCGCGCCACAGCCAGACTCCCTGGATTTGCGAGACATACGTTCCGAGCTGACTTGCCTCGCGCGGGACCGATAGAAGAATAGTTTCCGGGGCCTGTCGTAAAACGGGGCGGGCGGCGACACATTAGAATTGCGTACCGGTTTTTCGAGGGGGAAGAGATGCGAAAAAAAATTGCCGCGCGAATTTCCATGTTCATGTTCCTGGCGGGGCTGGCTCTGACCCTACCGCCGGCCGGCTATTCCCAGGAGATTACGGGGACGGTCCTCGGTTCAGTTTCTGACGACACGGGTGCAGTGGTGCCTGGAGTCAAGGTGGACATCCGGAATATCGGAACAAACGTCACCAGAACCTACACGACAAATGAAGCGGGACTGTACGCGTTTCCGTTCCTGAATCCCGGTAACTACGAGCTTACGGTGGAGGCTGCCGGGTTCCAGAGATTCGTGCAGCAGAACATCATCTTGGAGGTCAACCAGAGACTGCGGATTCCAGTCACCATGACGGTGGGTGCGGTGACAGAGAACGTGACGGTAACAGGCGCGCCGCCCGCGCTCGAGACGGCGAGCGGATCGCTCGGGCAAACCATCGATTCACGCCCGATCGCCCAGTTGCCGAATCTGAATCGGAACCCGCTGAATATCGTTTTCCTGAGCCCGGGATTATCGCCGAACAACTTCGACCGGGAATCCAGTACCGCGGCGGCCACGATGGGGAGCATCAACGGCGGGCGGGCTGATGACAACGAGGTGTTGTTGGACGGCGGCTCAACCATCAGCCTCTCCTCCAACATCGCGGTCCTCAATCCGAATATCGATACGGTGGCCGAGGTGCGCATCCAGACTAACTCGTACAGCGCGGAATTCGGTCGGGCCGTCGGCGGGACGGTGAATGTCACGACCAAGTCGGGAACCAATGAGGTACACGGAACGCTGTTCGAGTTCCACCGCAACGCGGCGTTCACGGCGCGCAATTTCTTCGATGGAAAAGAGCCGCGATTCACGCGCAACCAGTTCGGAGGGGCGGTCGGCGGGCCGGTCTACCTGCCGAAGGTTTACGACGGACGGAACCGGACTTTCTTTTTTGCCAGCTTCGAAGGCATCCGCCAAACGTTGGGACTGACGAACATCGGCACACTTCCGAGCGAAGCGATGCGAAGCGGAGATTTCACGGGGCTGCCGGCGGTCTACGATCCGATGACGACGGCAGTACGGGACGGCGTGCAAGGCCGCCTGACGTTTCCCGGTAACCGCATCCCCTCGTCACGCTTCGACAGCGTATCGAGCAATATCCTGAAATACTACCCGCTGCCGACGCGTGCGGGTTCGGTCAATAACTTCACACTGAGCCTGCCAACGACCAGCGTCGAGGATCGCATAGCGGCGCGGATCGATCATAACGTGGGGGTCAAGAACAAGTTCTTCGGACGGTACCTGTACGATGATCCGCGCAACTCGACCACCAACAACGGGCCGCGCACGCTGCCCGACGCCCGAGTGGATCCTTCGCTTCCACAACAGCCGAAGTCATATCAGTGGGTGCTCGGGGACACACACCTGTTCTCGCCCCGGACGTTAAACGAATTTCGCTTTACGTTTTTCCGTTTTTTGAGCACCCAGTACCCCGGGAGCCTCAACCTGGGATTTCCGTCTCAGCTCGGCCTCAAGGGCGTAGACCAGGCACTGTTTCCCCGCGTGGACATCACCGGTTTCCTGCCCCTGGGACATGCCAGTGTGAACGACACGCGCCAGAACCTGTTCTCGTGGTCGGACACCGTGAGCCACACGGTGGGGTCCCACACGCTGAAATTCGGCTTCGCGGCGTCTCGTTTCCAGTTCAACAACCGGGGGAAAGGGGTGCTTTCGGGCTCATTTTCGTTCAACCAATTGCCAACCGCGCAGGTGGGGCAGGCCACTACCGGCAATCCATTAGCCAGCTTTTTGCTGGGATTTCCGATCAGTTCTTCGCTCGAAACGATACGTCCCACTTTCGGACACCGTTGGACGAACTTCGGGCAGTTCGTGCAGGACGAGATCCGGATCTCCTCACGCCTGACTCTGAACCTGGGACTGCGCTATGAAATCGAGACCCCGCTGATCGAAGTGAATGACCTTCAATCCACGTTCGACGTCAGGAAGCGCGGGTTCGTCTTTGCCGGCGCCGATGGCGCGCCCCGGAGATTATCCGATACGGACTATCACAACTTCGGCCCGCGGCTGGGGTTTGCCTGGACGCCGCGAGCGAACGGGAAATTCGTGGTGCGCGGCGGCTACGGCGGTTTTTACGCCAGCACGTCGTCCTCGCAAGTTCAGCAGAGCCGGGCGACAGGTTTCACCGCGACGGGCTTATTCCCCAGTCCGGACAATGGGGTCACCCTGCCCATCAAGCTGGATCAGGGTTTGCCGCGGATAGTGATCGATCCGCGGGCGGCCACGAACGCGCAGAACATCTCGACAAACGTGATAGAACGGAACAGCAAGAGGGCGCAGATCCATCAGTGGAACTTGAACCTGGAGCGGCAGTTCGGCGATTTCCTGGTGCAAGTGGCCTATGCGGGATCTAAAGGAACGCATCTGATCGCATCGAGCTACAACATCAATCAGGTACCGACTGCGCTTCTCGGGCCCGGGAACGCGCAAACGAAACGGCCGTTCCCCGACTTTCAGAACATCACGGTGAACAATCCTAATGCCGCCACGTCCATCTACAACGGGTTCTACGCCAGTGTGAACCGGCGCCTTTCCCGGGGCCTGACGTTGATCACGTCGTTCACGGTCCATAAGTCGATCGATTCGAGCTCGGGCCGAGGCGCCTTCATCGAGTACGGCGGACTCGGACCACAGGACAACTACGACCGGCGGACGGAACGCGGGATATCCCAATTCGACCGAACCAAGCGTTACGTGGCTGGCTGGGTCTACGAGTTGCCTGCGGGAAACAGGCAGGGGCTGGCGAAGCTACTCCTTGCGGGATGGGAGAGTTCGGGGATTGTGGAGTTCATGGACGGTACGCCTCTCGCGATGACGAATACTCCCAACCAGACAAACTCGCTAGGCGGCGGCGCTCGACCGAATCGCGCGGCGGGAGTGAGCCCCAGCCTGGACAACCGAACGCCCGCCCGCTATTTCAACACAAGTGCCTTTGTGGCGCCGCCCCAGTTTACTTTTGGAAACGCATCGCGCACCGAGCCCAGTTTGCGGACCCCCGGTTGGGCCACGGTGGACTTTTCCATGCTCAAGAATTTTGCCTTGGGCGAGAGGCGTTCCTTACAGTTTCGCGCCGAGAGTTTCAATCTCACCAATCGCACCAACTTCCAGCGGCCGAACACGGTGCTGGGCACGCCGCAATTCGGGCAAATTCTGGCTGCATGGGCGCCTCGCAGAATCCAGTTCGGGTTGAAAGTCATTTTCTAACAGGGAGAGCATTCATGACAGGGAGAACATTCATGCGACGTCGCGAATTTTTAGGAGGGATCACTTGCCTGTCCGGCCTTTCGCTGGCTAAGACTGCGGGCCTTCGTCTAGACCAGTTGACATCCAGTACCGCTTCGCTTGCGGGAATGACAATGCTAGAATCCCTCCGGAAGATCAGAGAACTGGGCTTCGGCGGCGCGGAGATCATAACCTTCTCGGGTCAGAAGCACTCCCTCGGCCCGCTCGCGGGCGTAGTGAAGGCCGATATGAGCAAGCAGGAGGCTGACAAGCTCCTTTCCGAAGTCAAGCGGCTCGGCCACGTTTCCACGCACCTGCCGTTCCACGGATTACGTCCAGCCAATCAGGACCGCGCAGCCCGGAAATCTACGCTAGATCTGCTCCATCGCGCCATCGACGATAGCGGTTTCTTGGGTGCCAGAGTGGCCACCGTCCACGCCGCTCCGGAACCGAACATGACTTACGAGCAGATCTGGCCGGATCTGCTCGCCGTCTTCCGTGAACTGGGGGACCACGCCGCGAAGTACAAGATTCGCCTGGCGATCGAAACAATGGCTCCGAACACCGTGAAGCAGTACTTGGCCATGATCCGGGAGATCAACCATGATTTCGTCGGCGGCTGTGTCGATACCGGTCACACGCGCTGGTACCGCGCGGACATCGGCATCGAGGATTCGGAGCGGGCTACGGCAAGAGGCGCTAAGCGTTACAACGATATCCTGATGGAGAAGGTGGAGGGATTGGGGCCGAAACTATTTCACTTTCATTTTGACGACGTGCGTCCCGCGGATTGGCGGGAACATCGAACGCTCGGGACAGGGCTGGTGGACTGGGAACGGCTGCTCCGGCACTTGGCGAAGGTTGGGTACTCGGGGACCTTCGCGGTCGAACTGGAGGAGACACCTGTTGTGGAAGCGTTGGTGAAGTCGCGGTTGTTTTATCAGAAGGTCCTGCGCGAGATCATGTAGAGAAATTGCCGGGCAGGAATCCGGTTCGTGGAGGCACGCAGCTTCCGGGCAACTGGGTCGGCTACGCGAAATTCTAAAGCACTGTTCGAGCCGTCAGGCCAAGACGCAGGCGTTCAGCGCTTACAATACATGCACGTGGATGTGCGTCTCGTGATTGTCGCGATCCACGTGCCATTGCGCTGTTAACCTGGGCGCCGGAGCGCAAGTCAAAACGCTTGCGCAAGCTCTTGCTGGATGTTACTCTGATGCACAGCGAATGGAATTAAAGAAGGCTATGGAGAATCAATGACTTACGTCGGCCGTTGCGCTGAGGTGAATCGATGAAGACATTAACTCTACTGTTGGCGCTTTCCGGGCTTTCCTCGCAACTTGCCGCGCAAGCGGAGAATCCCGCATTCAAGCGCGCGGAAGAAGTCACGGGCCGTCCGCGCGTGCTGCTGATTGGCGATTCCATTTCGATCGGCTACACCATTCCCGTTCGTGAACTGCTTCGCGGCGAGGCCAATGTGCTGCGCATCCCCACAAACGGCGGACCCACCATCAACGGCCTCACGCATATCGACGAGTGGCTCGGCGGCGAGAAGTGGGACGTCATCCATTTCAACTGGGGCCTCCACGATCTCAAGATCATGGAGGGCGGCAAGCATCAGGTGCCGCTCGGCGCGTATGAGGATAACCTGAGGCAGCTTGTTTCGAGACTCAAGAAGACCGGCGCGAAACTGATCTGGGCCGCCACTACACCTGTTCCCGCAGGCAAGCTCAACCCACCACGGAACCCGGACGACGTACCGCGATTCAATGCCGCGGCCGCGCGCGTCATGAAGGAAAACGGCATTCCGACGGACGATCTCTACGCGTTTGCGATGCCGCGCCTGCAGGAAATCCAGCTCAAAGAGAACGTTCACTACACGCCGAAGGGATACGAGACGTTGGCAGGCGAGGTCGCCGCGAGTATCCGCAAAGCCCTCGGGGCTTCCGGAGGAGTGACCATTCGCACGGATTTCGAAGGTGGGCGGCTCGGACGCATCGAGCGCGCGGGCGACGGGCGTTTTCTTTGCGGTGTTGCGGGTGAAAGCGATCAGGACAAACGTAACCGGCAGGCCAACTGGTACTACTTTCGTGTGGATGGCGCGGCCGGCCGCGAAATCACCGTCGACCTGGTGGACCTTCCCGGAGAGTACAACTACAAGCCGAATCGCGGCGCGGTCACGCGGGATACGGTTCCGGTCTATAGTGATGACAACCAACACTGGAAGCATTTCGAACGCACCGAGTACGACGCCGAAACGCCAAGGTTGCGGTTGCGGTTTACGCCTCACGGAGACCGGTTCTGGATTGCGCACGTGCCGCCTTACACGAACGAACATCTGGCGCGGTTGCTCTCGGACTTCGCTGCGGATTCGAAACTGCGCAAGCATGTGATCGGAAAGTCCGTGGAGGGGCGGGATCTGCTGTTGCTCACCGTAACGGACCCTGGCGTTCCCGATGCCTCGAAGAAGACCCTCTGGCTGATGACGCGGCAGCACAGTTGGGAAACGGGCAGCTCGTGGGCGGGCGAAGGAGCGCTGCGCTGGGCACTTTCCTCCGATCCGAAGGCAGTGCGGATGCGGCGCGAAGTTATTCTGAAGATGTTTCCTCTTTGCGATCCCGATGGCGTCGCCCGCGGCGGCGTCCGCTTCAACGTTCACGGCTACGACCTGAACCGCAACTGGGACGCAGTGGATGCGGAGAAGATGCCGGAGATCGCGGCCGAGCGCAAGGCCGTCCTCGATTGGGTGGATGGCGGCCATCGGGTCGACCTGTTCCTCTCGCTGCACAACACCGAAACCGGTGAGTACCTGGAGGGGCCGCCGGACAAGGAAGGAAAGTATCGCGCGCTCATGCTGCGTTGGTTTACACTTCTTGAGGACACGACAACGTTCGAGCCAACGACGCCCGCCCGCTTTTCGGCGGTCTCGACCACGCTCGGGCAGCGCGGCCGCATGAACGTTGCGCAAGGTTTGTACTACGACCGCAAGCTTCCGGCGTTCGTGATGGAGCAGAAGATCTCGTTCAACAAGCGGCTCGGCCACTTGCCCACCGTCGAGGACCGCGTCGAATTCGGAGCGGGTCTTGTGCGAACCATGTGGGAAGCGGTGATGGACGGAAGGTGAACGGGACTGAGCGATCTCGGACGGGCCTAACGATCGCGTCGCGCCGGCCTGGGCTGCAGGCCTCCGGAGTGTTCACCATGCTGGTGTGTGGCCATGCCCATCAAATCCGACAAGCCGCATATGTAGAAGGCGGACATCCAGGCATCCGTGGACTTGTTCAATGAGTGGTTCACGAAATTCGCGCCGAAGGCATACCGAGAAACTCGTTTGCAGACGACGAAGCAGTTAGAGGAGGGGCTCCTGCTGACGAAGACCTCACGTCCATTGCGCCGGAAGTTCTCAAGGCGAATCCCAACATTCGCCCGATGCTGAGGATGGCCACGTGTCCTCCGCTGGCTCGGGACCGATTGACCGGACTGGCGTATGCCAGCAAGAGTCTCGTTTTGTCGACAGGTTGCGCGGCTGGATTTCCGGAAACCCTCTTGGTCTGAATAGCCACAACCACAGGAATATTGACTTTTAGCGGTTTACCTGGATCTCGAGTGCATTGCGAATCTGTGAACCGAATCCGCCTGACTCCGCCCGTAAGTTGTACGTTCCCGGCGCAAGCGTCGGAAACGAGTAGCTGCCGGCGTTGTTGGTTTTCACTCCACGCGTCTGGTTGGTGGAAGGGTTGGTCAAGGTGACGGCCGCCCTGAAAATGGGGGTTCCGCTTTGGGCCAAGGCGGCCAGGCATCCGTAAGCGGGCAGGATCGCAGCAGTTCGTTTGCGTTGACCGCTAGCGCGCGGGGGGATCCCCAGGTAGACTGAAAACGTGCCCGCGTTCGTCAGAAGTGTCCTTATCGATGCATCGGTCCACCAAGTCTTCCGCTTCCACGAACGGGAGGATACTCTCGCCCGGTTGGCGCCGGCGTTTCCGCCGGTGCGGATGATCAGCCGAACGGGAGGCATTGATATCGGCGCGCGAGTGGAACTCCGCGTTGGCGCCTTCCGTTGGGTTGCAGTGCACACCGCCTACGAGAGGAATCGGCTTTTTGAAGACCGGCAGGTAGACGGACCGTTTGCGAAGTGGGTCCACCGGCATGAATTTGAGGCTGCCGGGGTCAAGACACGACTTACCGACCGCATTGAGTACGAACTATCTGGTGGCTCGCTCGTCAACTCGCTGTTCGGTTGGACGGTGAGTCTGGGTCTACGCAACATGTTCGCCCACCGTCATCGGGTGACCAAAGAGTTCTGCGAAAGAGCTTCAGCGGGCGAGGCGTTGTGAGCGCAGCCCAGTTCTGTTTGATCGCCGAGTTGGAAAACAACGCCGTATGCTACAATTCGCCCATGTTGGGAGTATTCACCGGAGTGGCGGCAGGCTCCGCTTCCGCGCTGATGGCCTACGCTGTGCGCGGGCGGTCCGCGGCCTTGTTCGCACCCTCGGTCTATCGGGGAACGGCCGCTCGCCGCTCCGTCGCACTGACGTTTGACGACGGCCCGAGTCCCGGGACCGAACAACTCCTGGACATCCTCGGTGGGCACGGGGCTTCCGCCACTTTTTTTCAGTGTGGGATGAATGTGGAGCGCTTCCCTCAGACCGCCCGCGCCGCCGCCGCCGCCGGTCACGAAATTGGGAACCACGCCTGGTCCCATCCCCTTTTCTGCCGGCTGCGGCCCGCCGCGATCGACCTCGAAATCGGGCGCGCTCAAGACGCGATCCGGCAGGCCGCGGGGGTTACGCCGAGGCTCTTCCGCGCCCCATTCGGAGTGCGGTGGTTCGGTCTCCGCGAGGCGCAGAGCAGGCGTAACTTGATGGGAGTGATGTGGAGCGTACTCGGCCGCGACTGGAAACTGTCCGGCGAAGCGATTGCCGCCCGCGTCCTTCGCAAGGTCCACAATGGCGCCATCGTCTGCCTGCATGATGGCCGTGAGCTCCACCCCCGCCCGGACCTGCGCGCAACTCTTGAAGCCGTCCGCATCCTTCTCCCCGCCCTTAGAGCGCGCGGATTCGCTTTTGAAACGGTAAGCCAAATCGTATGCCCGACGACGCATTGACACAGCGCGTATTCTCCGTGATCGCCGCCACGCAGCGGATTCCAATCGAAAAGATCACCATTGACGGTAAGTTCGAGGAACTTGACATCGACTCCATGGACGGCGTCAACATCCTGTTCGGACTCGAGAACGAGTTCGACATTACCATTCCCGACGAAGCCGCGAAACAGATCCGCGACGTGCGCCAAATGGTTGAAGGCGTGTCGAAACTCGTATCGGAGAAGGCGGCCGCGGATTCGGCCTCCGCTGTAAACTAGCCGGTGGCAAATCATCGAGTCGCCATCACCGGCATCGGCGTAATCTCCGCGATCGGGCGCGATGTTTCCGAATTCTGGGCATCGCTCGCGGCCGGCAAATGCGGCATTCGTCCGCTCAAATCGGTGGATACCGCGACTCTCCGGTTTCGAAACGGCGCTGAAGTGGAGGACTACGATTCGTCGGGCTATTTCGAGGAGAAGCGCGCGGATTTCATGGATCGCTTCGCGCAGTTTGCCGTGATCGCCGGCCGTGAGGCCGTCGCCCAGGCCGGCATCGAGTGGACTCCCGACCTAAGGGAGAACGCGGGCATCGTTACCGGGTCCTGTGTAGGCGGCCAGTCGGCGGAGGATACCGGCTTCGTGGAACTCTACAAGCTTGGCCGCAACCGCGTCCATCCACTGACGATTCCTAAAGTAATGGCGAACGCCGGCGCAAGCCATCTCTCCATGGAGTTCGGCATTACGGGCCCGAGTTACACCATTTCAACGGCTTGCTCCTCGGCCACTCACGCAATAGGGCAGGCCTACTGGATGGTGCGCATGGGGCAAGTCGACCTCGCCCTCGCGGGCGGTAGCGAAGCCACGTTCAGCGTCGGCATACTCAAGGCGTGGGAGGCGATGCGAGTGGTGTCCGGGGACACCTGCCGCCCATTTTCGCGTAACCGCACGGGGATGATACTTGGGGAAGGCGCAGCGATGATGGTGCTTGAGCCGCTCGACCGCGCCCGGGCGCGTGGGGCCACGGTCCACGGCGAGATCGTTGGCTTCGGCATGTCGGCTGATGCAAGCCACATCACACAACCATCATCGGCCGGCGCTTCCCGTGCGATGCGAGCGGCACTGCGCGACGCCGGTCTGGAACCGGAGAGCATCGGGTACATTAACGCTCATGGCACCGGCACGCAGGCAAACGATGGCACGGAAACGGCAGCCATCCGTGCCGTGTTCGGCGCTCACGCGGACAAACTGGCGGTCAGTTCGACGAAGTCGATGCATGGCCACGCGCTCGGTGCCGCGGGCGCTATTGAAGCCGCGGCGACGGCGCTCGCTCTGCGCAACGGGCTCTTGCCCCCGACTGCGAATTACACGCAACCCGACCCTGAATGCGACCTGGACGTAATCCCGAACATCGCCAGGCCGGCCGAGGTTGAGTACGCCTTGTCCAACTCATTCGCCTTCGGCGGTCTGAATGCCGTTCTGGCGCTCCGGCGTTAGGAAGACCGAGAGTTAGCTTGAACTTGACGGCCAATCCCGAAAGTTCATTCGGCCGATTCGAGCAATTGGGAGCGCTTCTCATCGCAGCGCTCCCATCCGCGGCGCTGAAAGAAGAATAACCCGCGCGATCCGCGTCTTGCGAGCGCGTCTATTCATCCCGGAATCCATGGCTCTTGACGGGCCGGCGACCGATTTCGGAGTGGGAAGTCAGAGAGGAAACCGGACGGGCGAAGATCAGTTGGTGTTGCTGCTGCTCCGCCACGGTTCCGGAAGCACCGCGCAGGAAGTCTTGAGTCTTCAGGGCCGGCGCTGACCCGAGAGTGGATGAGACGGCGGTGGGGCGCATTTTCGGTCGAGAACTTCGAAAAGCCTTTCGGCATGTTTCGACGACGCCCGCACTTTTTCAGGGTCAATCCGCCCGAGGATCTCGAACGAATGGTCCCCCTTCGAGTACTCGCCCTTTTTGGAGCAAGCCTTCGTGGCCCTCTTCATACCATCGAATAGATCGACCTTCGGAATGCTCTCGACATCCTGCGGTGGACTGAGCGCCTTCGGCCGGAAGCCTTGTCCATAGTACTCCCCGACGCTTTCCTTGTCGGCGTGGAACCATGCCTCCATAGCCTGAACCATGAGATGAATCTGATCTTGCGAAACGCCATCGGGGCGTTGCCACAAATCTCCCGCGCGGAGCCTCACATGCTCCCACGGGTCCGCCTCGACAACTGGCGCCTCGCTGTCCACCAAGAGGACTGGGAAGTCATCCGTTCCAGCATTCTTGTGAGAGACGCAGAAATCCTTGTAGGCGCCACTCCTTCCGCCACACGCCACGATCCTCGGCATGCGGCCTTTGTACCCGGCCTTTCGGGAGAAGTCGGAAAATCCTTTGCGGCAGCGACTGGCCAGATCCTTATTGTGGTCGCCGCCTCCTTCCACGTAAACCTTCACGTTCACCAGCGGTTCCCTCCGATCTCGCCGCGCCGCCAAAGCTGCCCAAGACCGTAGTCCTTCAACCGCTCAGCGAGGTCCGCGCCAGTTCGCCGGCTCATTTTCGTTGAACCATCTTGCTTCTCGCAGACGATAACCGCCTCCGGCACTTTGGTCAGTCCATCGATGAGTACGTCCGAGTGTGTCGTAACGATCAACTGCATTCGACGCGAGGCATCGATCAGCAGGTCCGCGAGTCTGGTCACCAAATCCGGATGCAGGCCCAGTTCCGGTTCTTCCAGACAAACCAACGGTGGCGGATCGGGGTGGCACAGCACGGCAAGCAGACATAGATACCGAATCGTTCCATCGGAGAGGCGTGTGGCGGGAACGGGGGATCTCAACCCCGAATAATGTAGAAATAGCTGTATCGTCCCACCCAGGACCTTGGCTGAAAAATCCACGATCGATTCGTCAGCCTCTCGTAACTTCTCCACCAAGCTGGACCGAAGGTTGGAACGGTGTTCAAGATCGTTGAGAACGAGCGCAATGTTCGCGGCATCCTCGCGGAGGAAGTCAGCGGGAAGGTCGGTAGGTTGTGGTCTGCGAGGCTGGGTGTTGCGCCCGAGGTTCCATTCACGAAAGAGCCTTATCCTGGAGTATTCGTTCCCAAGGTATGTCACCTCGGGATACTGGTCCGGGTCCTTGCGCTGCGACACAACCGACTGGTCAAGTGCCAGATCTTCGCGCCTGAGCCCGCGACGAACGCGTCCATCGCCCGCCGGGTCGTCTGTTTTCACGTTCAGGACCGGATGCCCCTACTGGTAGCGATAGAAGAAGAAAGGGTCGGAGCCGCGGAGGTTCGGGCGCTCGTTTTCGATCGCCTCATCCACGAGTTCCGCGCGCTGGCCGACCATTGTGAAACTCAAACGATGGCGAAGCGGCATTGTACCTTGAGGATAAAAGACGGTGGCATCGATTTCCGCGACCGGTACCCCATCCGAACCCTTCCAAAGCCATTCGGCGATGCCACCTCCGGCACGGACCGGATCAAGAAGATTTCCAGGCGCGGCTTGCAGCAACCCAATGGCTTCGATGAGATTCGATTTCCCCGAGCCATTCGGACCGATGAGCACGTTCAGAGAGTGCAACTCGAGTTCTGGAGTGTCCGGACCAAAAGACAGAGTGTTCCGCAATTGAATCGTTCTCAGGAATCGCTTGTCTCCGAGCATGCAGCATTCATTCTGACCGGCTTCGCAATCGTGCGCGATGGTGGATCGCGATATAATCGATTGGCAGCGCGGCAAATGGAGGTGTAATGCAAAGGCAGTGTACCATCGCGATTCTATGGATGTGCCTGCTTCCTCAGGTTAACGCGCAAGTGAATTTCGCACGCGACGTCCAGCCAATCCTGAAGGAGCACTGCATCGAATGTCACGGCGCTTCCCAGCAAATGCGCGGGCTTCGCCTAGACCGGCGCAGCGACGCCATCCCAAACAGAGTCGGCGCGAACAGAGCCAGCATCGTACCGGGGAACAGTGCCGGAAGTCCGGTGTATCTCGGGCTGACAGGGAAGCAAACCGGATTGCGCATGCCGCCAGCCGGACCGCTCAACCCGGAGTTGATCAACATCGTCAAAACCTGGATCGACCA
>SHUI01000294.1 GCA_009697455.1 Bryobacterales bacterium | reverse complement strand
GGAGCGGCAAACTATCCTGGGAATGCTCACCTCAATCCCGACTTGCTGAATTCGCCATCCAAACTAAAAGAGTTCAAACAGCGGCTGAATGACCAGGGAATCTCCATCAGCGCCCTGAGCTGCCACGGCAATGCGCTGCATCCGAACAAGAAGATCAGCGCCGCGCATGCCGAGGGGAGCCGCAAGACCATCCTGCTCGCCGAAAAGTTGGGCGTGCGGACGGTGAATGACTTTTCCGGCTGCCCGGGCGATTCCGACAATTCCAAGTATCCCAACTGGGTCACTGCGCCGTGGCCGCCCGACGCTCTTGAGGTTTTGAACTGGCAGTGGGACAAGAAAGTCATCCCATACTGGAAGAAGCACGCCAAATTCGCGGAAAACCACGGCGTGCGCGTCGCCCTCGAGATGCACCCGAACTTTGTCGTCTACAATCCGGAGACCCTGCTGAAACTCCGCCAGGAAGCGGGTCCCGCCGTCGGTTGCAATTTCGATCCCAGCCACCTGTTCTGGCAGGGGATCGATCCCTGCGCCGCCGTCCGCGCGCTGGGCGAGGCGGTGTTCCACGTCCACGCCAAGGATACGCGCCTTTATGACGCGAACGTGCGCGTCAACGGCACGCTCGACGCGAAGCCTTACAGCGATGAGAAAAACCGCGCCTGGCTCTTCCGCACGGTGGGTTACGGGCACGACGCGGATTTCTGGTGCGACTTCATCTCGACGCTCCAGATGGTGGGCTACGACGACGTTCTCTCCATCGAGCACGAAGATAGTTTGATGTCGATCGAAGAGGGCATGACCAAAGCCGCGAATTTCCTGAACCAGATCATCATCAAAGAAAAGCTCAAGGAAATGTGGTGGGCCTGAAGAACAGTGGATAGTGGACAGTGAACAGAAAATGGGGCCGGGATGAGTGAAAGATTATCGCGCCCAAGGGACTACCACGACCTTCTCGTTTGGAAAAAAGGGATGGAATTGGCAAAGCAAGTCTACGAGATCACCAAGACCTTCCCCGAAGGCGAGAAGTTCGGCCTTGTGTCGCAAATGCGGAGGGCAGCAGTATCAGTTCCGTCGAACATCGCCGAGGGACAAGCCCGGAATACGACGGGGGAGTTCATTCAGTTCCTTTCGCATGCTGTGGGCTCTGTGTCAGAATTGGATACTCAACTCATCCTGAGCGTCGAACTCGGCTACTGCTCCCAGGCCAGGACAGAGACAGCGCGCAGCCTCATTCTGGAACTGCGAAAAATGATTACTGCGCTGCGTAGGAAGCTGTCCGATCGACCCTGAGGCTTTCGTGTTCACTGTTCACTGTCCACTATCCACTGTCCACTTTTCGGATAGCAAAACTAACCACGGAGAACACGAAAATGTCTGAAGTCAACGTCGCATTAATTGGATATCAATTCATGGGCAAGGCGCACTCGAACGCCTACCGCCAGGTGCGGCACTTCTTTCCGGGGAAGCTCGTGCCGCGCCTCAAGGTGATTTGCGGCCGCAACCAGCCTGCCCTCGAGGCGGCGGCCCGGCAATTCGGCTGGGAAGAGACCGAAACCGACTGGCGCCGGGCGATCGAGCGGGACGACATCGACATCGTCGATATTGCGACTCCCGGCTACCTGCACCATCCCATGGCCCTCGCCGCGGCAGCAGCGGGCAAGCACATCATCTGCGAGAAGCCGCTCGCGAACAATCTTGCCGAAGCCCGGGAAATGCTGCACGCCGTCAAAAAGGCGGGCGTCGCGCACATGGTCATGCACAACTACAGCAAGCTCCCGGCCATGGTGTACCTCAAGAATCTGGTGGATGAAGGCCGGTTCGGAACGGTCCGTCACTACCGCGGCTCGTACCTGCAGGATTGGATCATCAACCCGCAGTTCCCGCTCGTATGGCGGCTCGTCAAGAAGCTGACGGGCTCGGGCGCCCTCGGTGATATCGGCTCGCACGTCGTCGACCTCGCCCACTTCCTCAATGGCCCCATCACCTCCGTGGTCAGCCAGATGACGACTTTTATCAAAGAGCGTCCGCTTCCCGGTATCGGGGCTGGCGCCTGGGGCGCGAAAGGCCAGAAGGGAAAAGGCAAGGTCACCGTGGACGACGACACGAACTTCCTGGGGCAGTTCAAGAACGGGAGCGTCGGGGTTTTCGAAGCGTCCCGCTTCTGTGGCGGCCGGCGCAACTTCAACATCGTGGAGATCTATGGCAGCAAGGGCAGCGCCAGCTTCAATCTGGAACGGATGAACGAGATCGAGCTCTACGACGGCACCGAGCCGCAGTCGGGCCAGGGCTTTAAGACGGTGAGCGTCACGGAGAGCGTCCACCCCTACATCGGGGCGTGGTGGCCGCCCGGACACGTCATCGGGTACGAACACACTTTCGTCCACGCGATGCACGATTTTCTGACCGCCATCGAAAAAAATCGTCTGCCCTCACCCAACTTCGAAGACGCCGTCCAGGACCACTTCGTCATGGACGCCATCGAGCGCTCGGCGAAGTCAAAGAAGTGGGAGAAGGTGAGAAAGTAGGAGTCAGGAGCCAGAAGTCAGGAGTCAGAATGAAAGAAGAACGTCTTCCCGCCAAATCGTTTCGAGACTTGATAGTCTGGCGGAAAGCTCACGAGTTCGTGCTGGGTGTTTACAAGTATACGGAGGCCATGCCCAAGAAGGAAACCTACGGATTATGCATCCAGATGCGCCGGGCAGCCGTTTCCATCGCAGCCAACATCGCCGAAGGGTTCCGGAAGCGCGGTCGGGCAGACAAGGTCCGCTTCATGAATATCGCGGAGGGCTCGCTCGAAGAATCTCGCTACTATCTCATTTTGGGTAATGATCTGGGCTATGGAGAAAACTCAAGACTCACATCGCTCCTGGAGGAAGTGAGTCGCATTCTTGATTCGTACTCCAAAGCAATACTTGGGGTATCCAAGCAATATTGATTTAAGCTTCTGACTCCTGACTTCTGACTCCTGACTCCTTTTCGCGGACGGTACTCCATGTCATACGTAATGGGCATCGACGTCGGCACTTCCGGCACTCGCGCCGTCATCGTGCGGCCGGACGGGCACGTGGTGGGCGCGGCGACGGGCGACCATCAGCCCATGCTGATGCTCAAACCCGGTTGGGCCGAGCAGGAACCCGCCGACTGGTGGGCAGCGACGGTCAAGGCGGTGCGCGGCGCGCTGGAAGCGGCCAAACTGACGGGCGAGGACATCGCCGCCATCGGCCTTTCCGGGCAGATGCACGGTGTCGTCCTGCTCGATAAAACCAACGCGGTCCTGCGGCCGTCGCTCATCTGGTGCGACCAGCGCAGCCAGGCCCAGTGCGACTGGATCACGCAGAAAGTCGGCGCGGACCGATTAATTCAGCTTGTCTCAAACCCGGCGCTCACCGGATTCAGCGCGCCTAAAATGCTCTGGGTGCGCGACAACGAACCGCAGATTTTTGAGCGAACCGCGCATTTTCTGCTTCCTAAAGATTACGTGCGATTCCATCTAACGGGCGAATTCGCCACGGACGTTTCCGACGCCTCCGGCACGCTGCTGCTCGACGTAACCAACCGGAAATGGTCGAAGGAAATGCTGAGCGCGCTCGGAATCGACTCCAGCATCCTGCCGCGCGTTTACGAATCACCCGAGGTCACCGGAGAAATTTCGCGTGAGACCGCGCTGGTCACGGGCCTCAAGGCCGGGACGCCCGTTGTGGGCGGCGGCGGCGACCAGGCTTCCAGCGCCGTAGGCAACGGCATTGTCTCACCGGGTCTGACCTCCGCGACTTTGGGAACGAGCGGCGTGATTTTTGCCTACACGGACGCGCCCAAGCTTGACCCCAAGGGTCGTATCCACACCTTCTGTCACGCAGTGCCGGGAAAGTGGCATGTGATGGGCGTGACGCAAGGCGCAGGCCTTTCGCTGCGCTGGTTCCGCGACAACTTTGGGGAATCGGAGGTGTGGAAGGCGCGCCAGAAGGGCGTCGATCCCTACGACCTGCTGATTCAGCAAGCGGAACGCGTTCCGCCCGGGAGCGAGGGCGTAGTTTGGCTGCCCTACCTGATGGGCGAGCGCACGCCGCACCTCGACGCCCAGGCGCGCGGCATGTGGTTCGGCATGACCGCGGCGCATAAGCGCGGCCACATGATTCGCTCGATTCTCGAGGGCGTGGCCTTCAGCTTGCGCGACTCGTACGAAATATTCAAGGAACTCGGCATTCCCATCGAGCAGATTCGCGCCTCGGGCGGCGGCTCGCGAAGCCTTGCGTGGCGGCAGATTCAAGCCGACATTTACGGAAAAGAAGTTGTCACGCTGCGCACGTCGGAAGGTTCCGCGCTCGGCGCGGCGCTCCTGGCGGGTGTTGCGGCCAAAACCTACTCGTCTGTAGAGGAATCTTCGAAACAGGCCATTGTGATTCAGGACCGAATTTCTCCCAAGCCTGCGAACGTAAGCCTTTACGATCGCCAGTACGCCGTTTACCGGAATCTCTACCCGGCGGTGCGCGAACTATCCCACCAGCTTGCGGCGCTGGGCGGGTAGTTTCACTTAATCGCATACGCTCTCCACCCCTTCGCGGGGGCGGCATCAAGCCGCGTCTGAGCCGGAATCAGCTTGGAAGTAGGGGCGGGTCCGAGACCCGCCCCTACAACATCAAGAGAACTTGCCAGCCACAGGACTCCAGTCGCAATCCGGCGTTTTTTCCAGGTCAAAGCACTTTCTCCACTGATTTCCGCAGAACTGCTCTTCCTCCCCCCGTAACGTGTTGATTCTGAGCGGCCAATCAATTCCATTTTTGGTACTGAAGATGCAACGAAGGAATCGACCGTCTTGAAGTCGCTTCACCCTTAATCTTCGATTAGGAGATCAACTTGAGTTGGTGGGAAAAGAAAACTCAACCGACCAGCGTGCGCGTGGCTCATCCCACCGTGCTGCCGGCCAATCCTGATAAACCCCGAATGGAGGCATCGATGCCCGAACCTGCCCCAAAGTCAGTCAGCCCCATGAGCCACGAACCTGCCCGCACGATTCTCGGCCCCTCGGTCACTTTGCGGGGCGAGCTCGCGTCGGAGGAAGACCTCGTCATTGAAGGGAAATTCGACGGGAGTCTTCACTTGCGCGACCACTGCCTGACCGTCGGGCCGCAAGGCGAGGTCAAGGCCGACATCTAGGCGTCGCGCGCCGTCGTCCAGGGCGCCGTCACCGGTAACATCAACGCCCGCGAGCGGATTGAAATCCGCAAAACCGGGCGCGTGATGGGGGATTTAATGGCGCCGGGCATCGCCATTGAAGACGGGGCCTATTTCAAGGGGAGCATCGAAATCGTCCGCGAAGAGAGCCCTCGGACATCGCCGCAAAGCTCGGCGAGCAGGGCTACGAGTACGTCCGAGAAGAATTCTTGATTACCAGCAATGCCCGCCGGTACTTGACACTCTTTCTTCACCTTTTGAGCCGGTGATTTTCCTGCACGGGACTCCATATCCGGGCCCGTTTTCTGGTATCATCTCTTCTTTGCCTCCGAACCTGGAACTCCCTGGTTCAGCCAGCAAACTCATCGCAGAATGAGCTGCCAAAGAATTTCCAGAAGACTGTCCCTTCGCTGCCACCGACTCGTGGCCGGCCACGCCGCGCTGTGTCTCCTCCTCTGCGCACCCCTGCTCGCGGAGGACCCCCAGCCCCCACCCCGGCGCGAGACGGTCGTCGTGACGGGCGTTTTCGAACCCGTGCCCCTCGAGGACGCCGACCGGCCGGTGACGGTCGTCGACGCAAAGAGCCTGGAACTGCTCTCCGGAGGGCTTACCGACT
>SHUI01000293.1 GCA_009697455.1 Bryobacterales bacterium | reverse complement strand
CTGGCTGGCTCCCAGGACTTCCGCGATGCTGGTGATCTTTCTGGAGCCGTCCTGCAAGCGCGCCACCTGCACCACAAGCTTGATCGCCGAGGCGAGTTGCTGCAGAATCACACGCGTCGGGATTTCGAGATCGGCCATCAGTACCATCGTTTCAAGACGCGAGAACGCGTCGCGCGGAGTGTTCGCGTGAACCGTGCTCATGGAGCCTTCAATGCCGGTATTCATGGCCTGAAGCATGTCGAGCGCCTCCGCGCCGCGGCACTCGCCGACGATGATGCGGTCCGGGCGCATGCGAAGCGCGGTACGCAGCAACTGGCGCTGATTGATACCGCCTTCCTTATTCAGGTTGGGAGGGCGCGTTTCGAATTTCACCACGTGCCGCTGCTGGAGCTGCAATTCGGCGGTGTCTTCGATAGTGACGATTCGCTCTTCCTCTGGAATGAAACGCGAAAGCGCGTTGAGCATGGTCGTCTTACCGGAGCCGGTGCCGCCGGAGATCAGGATGGTGGTTTTCGCCTGCGCGCAGGCGGCCAGAAACTTCAGCATGCCCGGCATCACGGTCTTGTACTGGACCATTTCGTCCTGCGTGATGACGTGGCGGCCGAAGCGGCGGATACTGAGGCAGCAGCCGTCGAGCGCGAGCGGCGGGATGATGGCGTTTACGCGGGAGCCGTCCTGAAGGCGGGCGTCGACAATAGGCTGAGCTTCATCGATGCGGCGGCCCACCTGCGACACGATCTTCTCGATGATGTGAAGCAGGTGCGCGTCGTCACGGAAGCGGACCTGGGTCTCCTGCAGCTTGCCTCCCCGCTCGATGAAGACCTTGTTGTAACGGTTGACCAGAATATCCGATATGCTCGGTTCCTTGAGCAGGGGCTCCAGTGGCCCAAGACCCAGCACCTCGTCGAGCACTTCCTCGACGATACGGTTCTGCTCCTGGGTGGTCATCGGCACGCGCTCTTCTTCGAGAAGGCGCTCGACGACGCGGCCGATCTCCGCCCGCACGCGGTCCTTCGGTATCGAAGAAACGCGATCGAGGTTCAGCACGCCGATCAGTTTCTTATGGATCAGCGACTTGAGCTCGAAGTTGCGGTCCGACGCGCGGCTGATCACCGGCGCGGGCATCGCGCCTCGAGGCGGCTGAGGACGGTAGTTGCTTCCCACTAGTTCTCCTGGGGGTGTTCCCGGAAATGGCTCTAAGACAACAATTATAGCTCCGCCATTGTGCGGAAGCGCCCGGAAGGCTTAACCCGGCCGGCGGGGCGTGAGTTGCAGCGCGCTATTGGGCGGAATCAGAGCACGACTGCAGGGAAGCACGTTTTCACGACCCGCCGTTTCCGCCGCCGTTTCGTGAATTGTCTCGAGGGGACCGGCCGGAGTTAATGCTCTTGATCGAGGCGTTCGCTTTATTGACGTCCGCCTCGACGAGCCGGTCATTTTCGAGGGGCACTTCTCGCGGACTCCTGTGTAGTCGCAATAGCGACCGCAAACTGGAACTCGGCGGGCGGGTGTACGGTTCGCCGCGATCGGCGACGCGGTTCTTTGGTACGAACGCGAAGCCAGTGCCAGTCTGTATCAACATCGCCGTTTGGGTGTTCTATGCCATTTGTGCGCCTGCTTAGGGCGTGTTCGGTGTGTGCAGTATGGTGTATGTAGTACTAGGTTGAGACTATTTCCCATTTTAGGCTGAAGGGTGTGTAGAGATGTTCAGCTCTGCGATTGTATACCTCGGACTCATCATGGCTATCGCCGGTTTGCTCCTAATGGTGAAGCCGATTCGGCGATTTCGGATCCCGACCCGTCGGCGCGCGGCGGGCGTTGCCGGAGCGGGGGTGCTCTTGGCTGGCATCGGTCTCATGCTTCCGGTGACGCAGTCTCGAGTCACTCGACCAGGAACGCGCCTCGATGAATTCGCCCCCGGCTGGCATTTTCGCGAGTTCCATACGATCGCAGTCGCGGCTCCGCCGGCACGGGTGTTCGAGGCTATTGAAAGGGTCAGGGCTGACGAGATTTTCCTGTTTCGTTCGCTGATTTGGATCCGGCGCTTCGGCAAGCCACTCCCGCAGAGCATTCAGAATGCCGGAGCGCACGGCGAGTCGCTCATCAATGTGGCGCTGCAGACATCCTTTGTCCGCCTCGCGAGGGAAGAGCCGAGAGAACTCGTCGTCGGTACCGTGGTCGGCGCGCCGCCGGGCTGGAGCGGGTCGACGTCAGTGGGAGTCTTTCAAATGCCCCTGCCTCCGGGATTCTCCCTGGCGACGATGAATTTTGTTGTGACGGCCGACGGCTCGGGGAGCTCGATTGTCTCGACAGAGACCCGCGTGTTCTCGAACAGTCAGTCCGCCCGTCGACGGTTTGCCGTCTATTGGCGGATCATCTACCCCGGGAGCGCGCTCATCCGCAGGATGTGGCTCGGCGCCATTCAGCGACGGGCGACTAACCCGAATGCGCCTGATGCCGTTCCGAACCGAGTTGCATCGCCTGGTAAAAAGTGAGGCCTGTGGGAAAGTCCCTACCGGATCTCGGTTCGGAGTTTGAGATAGGTAGCGATCAGTCGCAATCTCGTTAGAAGACCGGTACGCGGTTCGACGCGGTACCGGTCGGCCGATCGCTGAAGGGATCGCGGTTCCCTTCGCCGTTGATCGTGAGCTATTGCTTTCCGGAACGCTCCAAACATATGTCCGCATTAGGTTTGGAACTCATCCTGGCACCAGTAGAGGCCCCGCCTGCGCGCCATCTCGATTGGGTATGATGGAACAAGGACGGCGTAATGTCAGAGCAGGTTCAAACTATCGTGGAGGCTGTTCGCAGTCTGAGCGCCGAGCAGCGACAGGAACTCATGGAGGCCTTGGCAGCCATTGGCGCGCCTCGCCGCCCGGTCACTATGAGCCGGAAGCAATTGATCGATTCGATCAAGGGTAAGTACCGGCACATCCCCACTTCGAGTGAGTCGTTTATGAGCCGGAAGAGGGAAGACGTAACCCTGGAATCCTGGCCGTGATCTTCGTTCTCGATGCGAGCGCGCTGATCGCGTTCCTTCGGGGCGAACCGGGCGCCGACGCGGTAGCCGAAGCTCTTCTCGATCCCGAATCGCAATGCTACGCGCACGCCCTGAATCTCTGCGAGGTCTTCTATGATTTTGAACGGGCTGCCAACCGGCACGACGCATTAAAGGCAGTATCGGACCTGACACGGATGGGCGTGATCGAGGATGCGAGCCTCGCGCCGTCCGTTTGGCAAGCGGCTGGAACACTGAAGGCTCGTCTCAGGCGTGTTTCATTGGCGGACTGTTTCGCCATCGAACTGGCAGAGCGCGTGCAGGGCACCATCCTAACGGCGGATCATCATGAATTTGATGCTTTGGCCGGGTAGCCAGAGTTCCGAGTTCGGTTCATCCGCTGATCGCGACTCCGCGCCGTTGCTACATCGCCGTCAGGCGAGAGTTAGCCGGCAGAAATCGCATCACCTGCCCTCTATACCGAACTGCAGTCGGCGAATACAACCTTTCCGGAGCTGCATTCTCGAAGTGCTTTCGGTCGCGGTACTTCGCGGACGTTGAGAAGTTGAACTGTGCGGCGGCTACTGCGATTCGGATACTTCCGCGCGGTGACTCCAAAAATAGGCGGCTAATACAGGCACTAACAGCCACTACAAGAGTGAATCCAATGCCGAACTCGCCGAGGATGTGTCTCGTACGGTCATTGTGCGCGGTCATCTGGTCGAAGAAGTGTTGGATGAAGCGGTTGTTGGAAGCCTGCAGAATAACGCAAGTCCACAGGTTGCCGGACTTCAGACGCAGCCAGGTGAGGACGAAACAGAGGCCGATCATGTTTGCGGAGACAACTGACAAACCAAACCAGCCGGTTCCCGCGTTATAGCCAGCGAAGACGATGATGAGCACATGCCACGAGGCCCAGATCAGGCCAGACACAATCGAGGTGGCGGTGAAAGAAAGGCGTTTGGCTAGCTCGGGTACGAGAAACCCCCGCCAGCCGATCTCCTCCCCTAGAAAGCGACTCGGGCCGAGCCTTGTATCTGGCGCGATCCCGATGCCGCGTTGATCACTCCGAATGTAGCCAGGCTCGACAGGTTCGTGCCCGGCGCCGCGAAGTTGGGCGAGTTCGTCAAACCCTCGGCCTCCATCCGGATCTGGAGCCGCAATCGCTCCCGGATGGGGAACGCCTTGAACAGCGAAACGTTCAGCGTCTTCGCGCCGGGCGCACGCAACTCGGGGAATCGCGGCGGCGATGGAGAAACGACGTACTGCGACGGCAGCGTCGCGAACGCGTTCACGTCGAAGTACGGGTTCAGTGGACGCTTGCTGACCGGGTCGAGGCGGTCGCCCAGGCGGTCCCCCACGGATCCGCTCAGGGCGGCGTTTCGGAGCCGTACCGGGCGGCCGTTGGGATGGGTCACACCCAGCGCCAACCCACTCTCGGCGGCGGCATAGCCGCTTAACGACCAGCCACCCGCCACCTGCCGCAGCCAGCCGTGGCCCTGGCCTTTGAACTGCCACGGAAGTTCGTACGTCAGCGCCACCCGCATGGTGTGCGTCTGATCCAGACCCGACACCGTACGGTACTTCCGCGGGTTGGTGATGCTTGTGGTCTCGTTATCGATCAGCTTGGAGAAGGTGTACGTCCACAGCACGCTCAGGCCCCGCGTCATCCGCTTGTCCAGCTTCATCTGGAGTGCGTTGTAGACGGCGCGTCCGGTGTTCGCGCCCTGCACGGTCAGGCTGGTGAACTGTGGATATTTGACCCAGAGCCGGTTCTGGGTAATGGTTCCGCCCTGGCCGAGCACTGAGTTCGAAGGCAATACGCCGAGGAAGGGGTTCGGTACGCGCGTGTTCTCAGCGGTCCCGAGAGCCAGGTACTGGTCCGGCTTTTCGTTGACGTTGAAGGCTTCCAGTTGCTTCAGGGTCAGCATGCCGACGTAGGCGGCTTCCGCCACTATTTGGGAGGGAAGCTGCCGCTGGATGCTGAACTGCCACTGCTGGTTGTATGGCGATACACGGCGGTCGTCGAAATAACTCAGGCTGTCGCCGGCCTGCGCGAGCAGCCCCGCGGCAGCGCCGGTCGGTTTACGCAGGCCTTGCGGGAACGGATTGGCCAGAGTGGAGAATGGGGTAGCGCCGCCGTCCGTGGTGCCGACAAAAGGCGTGGTGGCGTTAAAGACGCCGATTTCGGGCAGAAAGCTGGTATTGAAAGACTGCCCGCTGAAGAACATGCCGTAACCTCCCCGAAGCACGGTCTTGGAAGTCAGGCTATAGGCGAAGCCGAAGCGGGGTCCGAAGTTGTTCGTGTCGACAACGCCTCCGCGGCGCGGATTCCCATCGACTCCGGCGAAACGGATGCCTCCCCGGAGGTCGAGGCCCGGTGCGGCGGCGGGGAACTTCGCTTTCTCGTCGAAGCCGTAACTCATGCGGTTGTAGCGCTCGGTATACGGAGTCTCCATCTCATAACGCACGCCGAAATTCAAAGTCAGCCGCTGGTTGACTCTCCAATCCTCCTGGGCAAAGCCGGCCAGATAGTGGTTTTGCAGGGACAGGGCGGAAATGTAGCCGATTGAGCCGGACGAGGGCAGCCCCATGAGGATCGAAGCCATGCCGGTTCCGGAAGTGTCGGCGCTGGTAGGCGTGAACGGATCGGAGCGGGTGAAGACGGTATCGAAATCAAAGGATCCGGAAGCCGCGGCGCCCGGTGTGTTGCGGTTCCATTGCAGCACGCGCCAGTCGAAGCCCCATTTCAGACTGTGCTTGCCTGTGAGCTTGGTGAACGTGGTCTGGAACGAGTGCTGGTTGTTCAGTTCCTCCTGGTAGTT
>SHUI01000292.1 GCA_009697455.1 Bryobacterales bacterium | reverse complement strand
GGCGGGATGCGCTCGCTATCAAAAGGAAGCCGCCGCGCAAAAGGAGCGCATGCCCGCCATAGTCGATGGACTGTGGAGGTGCGAGGGTTTCTCGACGACGTTCGGGAAGTACAGGCTGCCGGAGAACACACTCAACGACGCCCGTATTCCGCGTGAGGCGTACGGCATTACGCATGTAGGCTACGGAGCGGCGAGCACTGAGCACGCGGAGTTCGACACAGCCAAGCTCATCGAGATTGTCGAGACCAAGTCGGAGCCGAACTACAGGGGCTTCACCTATGAGGGCATCGGCTCAATCCTGCGCATCTACGAACCCGGCATATTCAAATTCATGTGCGGAGCGATGGGGCTGATTCCGAAGGGCGCGCCTCCGGGACCCGACCAGACAGGCTTTTTCGCCAAGTTCTTTTCGGCGTACCCGGCGGAGGTACAGCGTCTGATCACGCACGGCTACGGCCGGTTGGTGGCCTTCAGCAAGCTGAGCGTCTATGCGGCCATCGAAGAAGCGATGCAACTGCCGCCGGCGTTTCGAGAGCCCGCGGTGCAGGGGATCGCGTTTGCGTTCGCCATGATGAATGCGGTCGAGATGCCGTGGCTGCTAGAAAACAGCGCTATCGACGGAGTGGCGCGCGCGCCGTTTCAGAACGGACTCGTATTCGGCGTCGCCTTCTGCGAGTGGTTCGCGCCGGGTTTTCTCAAGACCTGGAAGCCCACGGGCAAGACAGAAGAAAGACTTCTGGCGCGGGCAGTGGACGAATCGGCGAAGAGTCTGAAGCGCGGGTATATTCTGCCGTTCCAACTCGAAAATCGGCTGACGTAAGGGGCTGGCGCGCTCACAAGAGGAGACGAAGTAGATGAGCCAGTCACCCGTAGGCCTCAAGTGGGCGACGCCGGCAAAATACGTGGCCCGCTGATCCTGGCCGTGGTATTTTGCGGCTCCATCCTCGTCTTTGTGTTTGCCCGGACGGGAAAGACCGATGCGGCAATTCTGACGGCTATGGGAGCGCTCGCCTTCCTGCTTGTCGCGCTTACCGATCTGATCGCGGAATTGACGGAGCGGTCTTTACCCGGCGCGAGCCGGTTGACGGATATGCATCCGATGCGCATACTGGTGCAGATGAGGACCACCTTGATTATCGACGAGAAGCTGGTGGAACGCGCCAGGGAACTGACCGGCATTCAGGAGAAGTCGGCATTGGTGCGCGAGGGCTTGGCGGCTCTGATTCCGCGGGAATCGGGGAAGAGGCTTGCCGTTCTCGGCGGGACACAACCCAAACTGTCCGCCGTTCCGCGCCGGCGTCCCGCCTGAAGATCCTCGCCCATGCGTCGGTCTGGATCGAGCACCTTCGCCACGGGCGAAAAGGTCTGGCCGGCCGCCTGCAAGACGGACACGTGCTCATGCATCCCTTCGTTTCAGAGGAATTGGCGTGCGGCAACCCTAAGGACCGTTCCGCGGTCCTTTCCCATTTCAAATCCCTGCCTTTGGCACGAGCGGCGGCTGACTTGAGCTTTGGTTGAGGGCATCACGAAGAGGCGCAATCCCAGATCAATCGCGAACTCCTCCTTGCGAACGTTCCGCGCGGGGGCGATTCGGCGGCGAGGACGCGTTCAAACGTTCAAATGGATCAACCAGGAGAGCAGTCCAGCAGGCTCCTGGGTGTATATTGATCAATGGCGATTGCGGCGCACGGCCGGAGCTAATCGCCCGATATCATCCGTATGAAAAAAGGGAATGCCTCCGCTCCCGCGAATGTGGACGAATACCTCGCGCGCGTTCCGGAACCCGCCCGCGGCACTTTGAACAAGGTACGCGCGGCAATCCGCTCCGCGGCGCCGCCTGAGACCACCGAGACCATCAGCTACGGGATGCCGATGTTCAAGTACAAGGGAATGCTGGTGGGAGTTGCGGCGTTCGAGAAACATTGCAGTCTGTTCCCCGGTCCAGGCGTGATCGAGACGTTCAAGAAGGAGCTCGAGGGTTTTCCCACATCCAAAGGGACCATCCGCTTCCCCATCGACAAACCCATGCCTGCGTCCCTTGTGAAGAAACCGGTAAAGGCGCGGGTTGCGGAGAACGAAGCGAAGAAGCGGCGTTGATCGCCGCGCGACCTACGGCCTTCGGACTTCCTTCATGAACCGTCCGCGCACTTCTCCAAGCCAGCGCTCTTCGTAGCGGCGGTTGAGGTCGATTGTCGAGAGCGCCACAGTGCCCTGGGCCGTTGTGGTCGCGAGGATCTCGCCGCTCGGGTCCACGATCTGCGCCGGATAGTCGTAGCCCGACGAAACCAGAAAAACGCGGTTTTCAATCGCCCGCGCGCGCCCGAGGATTTCGCTGCCGCCCCAGATCGGCATCAGGAGAACTTCCGCTCCCTGCAACGCCATCGCTTGCGCCGGACCCGGAAATTGCAGGTCCCAACAGATCATCATCCCGACGCGGCCGAAATCCGTCTCGAAAACCGGATGCCCCTCGCCCGGCGTCAGGCCGGCTTCGGTCTCTTCGCGGGGCAAATAAACCTTGCGGTATTTGCCCGTCACGCGTCCTGTGCGATCGATTAGAACGGCTGTGTTGTACACCGCCTGCCCGTCGCGCTCGTAAACGCCCGCCACTATCCACGCCTTCTTGCTTCGCGCCAATTCGCCGAGCCGCTCCGTGGCTGGTCCCGGAACCGGTTCCGCTACCTCCACATAAGTGCGGCCGTTGCTAACGACGGTGATGCCTTCCGGCAGCAGGATCACGTCGGTCCCGGCGGGCACATCGCGCCGCACCAGCTCAGAGAACCGGCGCAGATTCTCTTCCGCCGATTTCGAACCGGAAGGCCGAAGGTTCACAGCCGCCACGGATACGGGACGTGAAGGCGGCGCGTCAATCGAATCGAACGAGATGTCGTCCCACCACACCGAGCCCTGAGGCGCGTTCAGCAGATGAAGCTGCACCTTGACCGATGACGCCCCTTTGGGAGCTGGCGCGTCGAGTGACATCCGTTTCCACGGGCCTTCTCCCGATACTCGCCAAGCGAGGTCCGGCCAGCCAATGCGCTTGCCATCCTGCGCGGACCAATCGAGGCGAGCCACCACTTGCCGGGATTTAAACGGAACGCCCTCCGTTCTGTACCATGCCGTAAAACGATACCACTTGCCGGCCGACACATCCGCGACCTTGTGCTCCCAACCGCCGAACGCCGCTGAATTGCTGGCGCCGGAGATTACCAGCGCGCCCGCCGGCCGCCTGCACTGAATGGTGTCAATGTACGTGCGTGGCGCAATCTCAGCGCGCGGCGCCCATGGCTGCCATTCCACTGGTGGAATCGGAAGTCCAGCCGCGATCATCGAGCGCGCCATCACGAACGCTGCAAATGCCAGGCGACCTCGCATCACTTGTGCCCCTTGCCCGCCTTACGCCTGCTCTCCTCCAGTTGCTGGTCGATGGCATCCGCGTAGGAAATAAGCAGATTGATGATGAAAAGGATGAATGTCAAGCTGAGGATCGCGATAAAGATCAGGCTGGCTTCGGTCTCGCCGGCGCGGATCTTTGGCAGGCCGAAGGCGAGCGCGGCCGCGCAGGTCAACACGATAAGAAGAATGCCGCCGACGCGTACTCGCGTCTGCTCAAGCATCTCCTCATGGGCCCGCTCCCTGCCCACCAGCAACGCAAGAAACGTTGTCCCGATCACGGCAAGCAGTCCATGAGTTCCGGTCGCAATGATAACCGGCTTCCGCCGTTTCGCCATGTTATTTCTCGACGCGCAAATTGTTGGTTACCGAAAACACGCCCGAGACGCCGTTCGCCTGCACTCCGGCCAGGTTTTTATCGCCTTCGCTGCCCACGGCGCCTTCGAGCGTAACGCCCCCGTTTTTAATGATGATGTGTATGGGAGGCACCGCCCTCAGGCTATAGCGGTCAAGCGACGGACTCGAATAGATGGCCCGGAATACCGCGAGGCGAAGACGATCGTCATTTGGCGAAACGGGCAGAACCTCGATCTTGTTCTCCACGGCTTCGACGCCTTCGATCCTCTTCACCACGCGCTCCGCATCCGTCTTGAGCGTCGGCCTGGTCACCTGACCAAACAGGGCAACCTTGTACCCTTCCACGCGGTAGCTTAGATTGTCGAACACGCCGTAATAAGGCAACATCACAAGCTCGTGACGGACCTCCTTGACGAGCCGCTCGGTTCCACGCTCCGTCTGGGCGGTTGCGTGAAACGCCAGACCAATAGTACAGAGCAAGTATCCGATGAACGCACGGCGAACCATCGTGCCTCCTTTGATGAGGTTAATCGCTGCCTGAGAGATTCACCAACTGCGGCCGGGCGGATTCGCCCGCGAGAATGGCTTCCGCATCGGCGGCAGTGAAGTCTCCCACTTTGGATGAAATATTCATCGAACAGAACTTCGGCCCGCACATCGAGCAGAAGTGCGCATCCTTGAATCCTTCGTCCGGCAGCGTTTCGTCATGCATCGAACGTGCCGTTTCCGGATCGAGCGACAGCTCAAACTGGCGGTTCCAGTCGAACGTATAGCGGGCACGGGAGAGCGCGTCGTCGCGGTCGCGCGCGCCGGGCCGGTGCCTGGCAATATCGGCCGCGTGGGCGGCGATCCTGTAAGCGATCAATCCGGCCTTTACGTCGTCGCGGTTCGGGAGTCCCAGATGCTCCTTCGGAGTGACATAGCAGAGCATGGCCGCGCCGTGCCAGCCGATCATCGCGGCGCCGATAGCCGAAGTAATGTGATCGTAACCGGGGGCAAAGTCCGTCACCAGGGGGCCTAGTGTATAGAAGGGTGCTTCATGACAAAGCTCCTTCTCCTTCTCCACCTGAAGCTGGATCTGGTCGAGAGGAATGTGCCCAGGACCTTCAACCATCACCTGGACATCGTATTCCCACGCGCGTTTGGTCAGTTCGCCGAGCGTCTTCAACTCCGCGAACTGGGCTTCGTCGCTCGCGTCGGCCAGCGATCCGGGACGCAGTCCGTCGCCCAACGAAAAGCTCACATCGTGTTTCTGGAAGATCTTGCAGATATCGTCGAAACGCTCGTAGAGCATGTTCTGCTTGTGGTTCTTCACCATCCACTCGGCGAGGATCGACCCGCCGCGACTGACGATCCCGGTGACGCGCCGCGCGGCAAGAGGAACATGCTGCACCAGCACGCCGGCGTGGATGGTCATGTAATCGACGCCCTGCTCGGCCTGCTCTTCAATCACGTCGAGCATCACTCGCGCCGTCAGGTCTTCGACGCGCCTCACCCGAGTGAGCGCCTCGTAGATCGGCACCGTTCCGATGGGCACGGGCGACGCCGCGATGATCGCCTTGCGGATGAGCGGAATATCGCCCCCGGTAGACAGATCCATCACGGTATCCGCGCCGTACTTCACCGAATACTGGAGTTTCTCAAGTTCCGTGTCGACGTTCGAGAGAACGGCCGAATTCCCGATGTTCGAATTGATCTTGCACAGGGAAGCGACGCCGATACACATCGGCTCGAGGTTCGTGTGGTTCACGTTGGCGGGGATGATCATCCGCCCGCGGGCCACCTCGGAACGAACCAAGTCCGGCGAGAGCTTCTCACGTCCCGCCACGTACGCCATTTCTTCCGTCAGAATGCCGCGTCGCGCATAGAACATCTGCGTGCGCACGGGATCGTCGACGCGCTTCGCCACCCAGTCTTTTCGCATATCCTACTTTTTCTTTTTGGGCTTCTTTGTTTCTTTGCGGCCCTTATCCATGCCTTTTGCCATGTCAGTATTATACCTCTTCCGGCGATTCCGGTTAGTCCATTCGCAGCATCCCGCTCGCGTTCCGCTTTGGCACGGAGCCGACCGGGATCGTTTTCACGATCTTCATCGTCCTAATGTCAATCACCACGGT
>SHUI01000291.1 GCA_009697455.1 Bryobacterales bacterium | reverse complement strand
ATCGCACCCTGCTCGCATGGCGGTGACAACCGCCAATTCCTGACGGAAGTCATCAAGGAGGTGTGGTCACGGAGTACAAGGTGGACTGCGTGTCTGCCAACCGCTCTGATCGGAACTCAGTTCCAAGTATTTGATGGACTAAACTCGCGAACTGGTCCCCGTCCTTGTCCAAGTTTGCCCTTCCGCAGGTTTGAACTGGAGTTCGGGATCTGGATGTCGCGCAGCACCCATTCAAGTGTCCCGGATGTCCCGGATGTCCCGACCGTTTGCGCCCTGGTTGCGTCGCTTGTCTGCTATCCTGCATCCATCACATGATTGATACTCTAGAGAGCCGCGCCGAGGCACTCGACCGCCTCAAAACTTTCCTGCGCATCCCCAGCATCAGCACCCTTCCCGAACACAAACCCGACATCCGCCGTGCAGCGGACTTCGTTCTCGGCGAGCTCCTGGAAGCCGGCCTCACAGCCCGCGTCATTGAGGACGCCGAGGGCGGGGGAAACCCACTCGTCTACGGCGAATGGCTCGGCGCGCCGGGCAAACCCACGGTGCTGTGCTACGGCCACTACGACGTCCAGCCGCCCGACCCGCTCGATGAATGGAAATCCCCTCCCTTCGAACCCGATGTGCGAGGCGACGACATTTTCGCGCGCGGATCGTCCGACGACAAGGGTCAAACCTATATCCTGATTCGCGCCGTCGCGGGGCTTTTGAAGACCAACGGACGGCTTCCCGTCAACGTCAAGTTTCTGGTGGAAGGAGAAGAGGAGACCGGCGGCGAGCATATCGAACGCTACGTCGCGACCCGCCCGCCGGAACTCGCCTGCGATGCAGCCATCATCTGCGACACCGAAATGTTCGCGCCCGGGCTGCCTACGATCTGCGTTGGACTCCGGGGTATCGTCTACGGTGAGTTGTGCGTCGAAGGGGCGAACCACGACCTGCATTCTGGCGTCTACGGCGGCGCCGCGCCGAATCCCATTCAGGCGATCGCCGAGATCCTCACAGCCCTCAAGGATCGCGACGGCCGGATCCGGATTCGCGGCTTTCACGCCCGCATTGTGCCTCCGGGCGCTGAGGAGCGGCAAGCTTGGGCGCGCCTTCCGTTCAATGAAGAAGAGTACACGCGGGGCGAGATGGGCGCTCGCGAACTCACGGGAGAGCCTGACATGCCGCTGTTCGAGCGGCTCTGGGCGAGACCGACTCTCGAGGTTCATGGCATTCGCGGCGGCTTTACCGGAGAAGGAGCGAAGACGGTGATACCCGCGCGCGCCGTGGCCAAGCTTAGCGCGCGGCTCGTCGCGGATCAGCGTCCCGGAGAGGCAGTCGAACAGCTTCAGCAGGCGGTTGCAGCAGCTTGTCCACGCGGAGTCACGGCCGAGTTTCGCCTCATCCACGGCGCTGCTCCATCGCTGGTTGATCCAGGCAATCGCTTCATCCGCGCCGCGGCCGGAGCGATGACCGAAGTCTTCGGGCGCGAGACCGTGTACATCCGTTCCGGGGGTTCCATCCCGATTGTGGGCTTGTTCGATAGCCATCTTGGGATACCTAGCGTGATGATGGGCTTCGGTCTGCCCGACGACAATTTGCACGCTCCCAACGAGAAACTCCACCTGCCCAATTTCTATCGCGGGATCGTGGCGGTAGCGCGATACCTCGAACTGTTGGGAGAATAGCGGCTATGGTTGCGAGAATGGCAGAGGAACATGACAGTCGAAATTGAAGGCGTGACGTTGCACCTCGCGCACCCCGACGAATTGAATATCCGTTGGGTGGGCCAGGAGGAGTTGATGCGTCAACTGCTGGCCGCGTGGATGGTGGTAAGTGAACAGGACCTGCCGATGAATCCGCGGCTGCTCGGAAAGCCCGGCGTGGGAAAAACGACGCTCGCCTACGCGGCGGCGAAGCGCATGGGCCGCGAGGTCTTCATCCTTCAAGCCACGCTCGACACCCGTCCGGAGGATCTGCTGGTAACGCCGGTCATCGAGGGCGCCGGACGTCTGCGATACGTGGCGTCGTCCCTCGTCACAGCCATGCTTCGCGGCGGCATCGCGATTCTCGACGAAGGCAACCGCATGAGCGAGAAGAGTTGGGCGAGCCTTGCGCCGCTACTCGACAACCGGCGGTATGTCGAGTCCATCGTCGCGGGCATCAAGATCAAGGCGCACCCGCAATTTCGTCTGGTCACCACGATGAACGACGACGCCTCCACCTTCGAGCTTCCTGAGTACATTCACTCGCGCTTACAGCCGCAGATCTTTATCGATTTTCCGGAGCGCGATGAAGAGTATCAGATCCTCAAGGAAAACCTGCCTTTCGCGGAGGACCGCATTCTGACGTACGTCACGGAGTTTCTCCAGCAGGCACACGCGGCGGACGAGCGTTATACCGTCCGGGATGGCATCAACATTGGGCGCTACGCGATAAAGCTGAAGAGCCTGGCCACGGAGCGCTCTCACGAAACCGAGGCTCTTGAATTGTCCATACTCGCCACCTTGGGGGAAGAGGCGTTGCGTTATGTCCGGCGAAACAGAACCGTCACTTCCTGATTTCTCGAGCCTCGAGCGCGGGCGCTTCACCTATTTTCCCGTCGTGCCCGGACGCCTTGAATTTGCCATGGAGGTTCGGAATGCCCTGTTGAGGGAGACATCGCGGGCGAAGCCGCTGGTGGTCGCTCTCGAGCTTCCCACGGCGCTGCAGAGCGCCTGGGTTCGCGCCGTCTCGCGGCTCCCTGAAATGTCCGTGATTCTTTACGGTGAAGAGGAAGAAGAGGACGGCCGAGCCATCTACGTGCCAGTGGAGCCAACGGACCCGTTCACGGAGGCCATTCGAACGGGCCTCGAAATCGGCGCGGAAATTCTGTTTGCCGATCCCAACACGGGTGAGCGCCCCCACCTGAAGGACAGTTACCCGGACTCCTACGCGCTGCGGTCGGCCGGCCTCGCGCGCTACGTAGATGCCTATCGCGTCTGGCCGCAAGAACGCTCGTCCGAGATTTCGGCGCACGCCGCGGGCATTGCGTGGAAACTGCAGGGCGCGCATCCCGAAGCGCGAGTGTTCGTCGTGTTGTCCATGAATCTGCTCGATCCCGTGCTCGATGCGATGGAGGAACCGCAGGCGCAGCCGATGACGCGCGCCAGGATCGAGGGTGTCAAGGTTCTGAATCCGCATCCCGAATGTCTCGCCGAAATCACCGCCGAGTATCCGTACCTCCAGGAGCGGTACGAAAAGTACCGGCAACTTGCCACCGACGCGGATCTGGTGGACCGCCGGCGCGTGCAACTCCAGCTTTTAAAGGAAGCCGAGAAACGCTATGAGAAGAGTACCGGGGAGACAGTCGCATACTGGCAGCGCCGTTTAATCGCCAGGTTCACCCGCAATTTGGCGCTTTCGGCGGGCGGGCTGTGCGCGGGGTTGTTCGACATTGTGGTCGCCGCGCGTTCCCTTGTGGACGATAACTACGCGTGGGACGTCTGGGAGATTGCGAGCGTCTATCCGTTCCAGCGCGCCGCGACCGATCTGATGACGGTGCGGATCGCGAGCGAGGAAGTGTGGGTGGATACCAAGCGACTGCTTCTTCGCCGCCGTCTTCCGAGCGCCAAACGGCGCCTACGGCCCGTCGGATTGAAGGGCCGGAAGAAAGAGAAGTTCCCGGGCGAGTGGTCCGCCCAAACCGGAACCGGAGGCATTTGTTCTTTCCCTCCGGAAGACCTCGTCATTGAAAATTACGGACGCTACCTGAAAAAGAAGGGAAAGAGTATTCTTTCCGAGGAACGGACGCGTACCGAGCCGTTCACCACGTCCCTTCTCGATGGGATCGATCTGCGCGAGACCATTCGCAACTGGCACGAAGGACGGATTTTCGTTCGTCAGTTTCAGAAGATCCAGGGCGAGGTGGGCTCAGTGATCGTGATCTTCGACGAAGACCGGCAGGACCGTTACAACTACTTGACCACGTGGCTCGGCGAGCATCAGAACGAGTCGGACATGGCGTTCTACGCGACCGATCCTTTCGCCAACCTCTCGGGGCCGGGCATTGGACGAGGTGAGTACGGCGGTTTCCTGATGAGCCTCCCGGCCAGACGTATGTTGGACGTTTGGCGTGATCCCGATTACGACCTGGCGGAATCCAAACCGGAGCGCCTGCTGCTCGCCGGACTTGATTATTCCCTTGAGCGCCACGTCGTGTACGTGGCTGCGAAACCGCCCAGGAGCGTGTTCCGGACCGTGGCCGCGCGTTCGGGCCGGACGATCGTCTACATCCCGATTGGACAGCTTTCGCCCGTAACCCTCAAGAAGCTTCGTGTCGTGCACGTGCTCGACGGCTACGATAAGCGCGCGATCGCAAAAGACTACATCTGGTGACGAAATCGGAGACGCTTCGCGGCGAGTTGCAGCCTGCCATCCGCGTCGACGGATTCGGCCTGGCATGAGAGTTCTTCGGCGGTTTCAAAGCGCGGCTCCCGGCAACGCGCAGCGGTGAAGATGGCTTTCGCGGTAGCCTGTTCGAAGACTCGAAGCTCATGGAGCATGTGATCGGCGGCAAGCTCCCGCGCGCAGCTCAGGGCGATCCATCCATCGCGCTGTGCAAAGGTTGGGTTGGTGCAATCGGCATCGAGGCGCACGGCGTCTTTGGAACTCGAAAGCAGGAAGAACACCGATTCGCGGCGTCCTTCACGAGGGTCTTCAGTGTCTGATTCGTAGCGGCGCCGTATCCAGACATATCCAATGGTGGGGAGTTTCACGACGCTTGAAATGCGATCCTCATCCGTCCAGTTAACGGAATTCGCGGGGACGCTTGCGATGGAGGGATCGATGAGGGGGATTCCCAGCGCGAGGCGCGTGCCGTGCTTGGGCGTGCAGGTGCGCAGGTTAGCGGCCGGTTTGCTCCGTGACGGGCGCACCACAAGGTAAAGGCCGGCGCGGGAAGTCGCGCAGTCTCCGCTTGCGACCACGGTTGCCTCGGACGAAGTCGGGCGCAACGCCGCCACGGCTTTCATCGCGGGCAGGATGGCGCGATGCGTGGAAACGATGGCGAGTTCCGCGGCTTGAGCGAGGCAGGCCCAGAACAAAAGCGACAGTGCCAGTGCCAGTGGGGTAGGCGATCGTTCTTTGCCGCCTGCCTTCTTGGCATTCCCCACCATCATCACAATCCGCTTTCGGCCCTCACCGCGGCGAGTTCGCTGTTGGCGCGGCCCTGAATGTGGCTGACGTCTGGGAAGGACTTCCAATCACCGCCCCACACGAGCCCCTCTGCCTTGGCGGCGGCGCCGAGTGCCGCCCAAAAGCCATTCGCCTCGGCGTCCTTACCGTAGGCCCAACGCTTGTCGATGATGTCGGCGGCCCAGGAGTTCGGCGTGCCGTCCTTATGCTGCGAACAGTGAAAGCTGAACGAGAGTGTCGATTTCTTTTCCGCCTTCAACTTCTGCTGCACGGCAACGGACCTCCATCCGAAGACGATTCGCGGCTCGAAAGAGGACGCTTTCAGAGCCGCAAGCACGGCCTCGACCTTCACGCGAAACCCCGGCTCCAGGCTTTGAAGCTTCTTTTCCCGCGTCCATTGGGAACTGTCGCCGGACCAATCGGCGGCGGCGCCTGGACCGGCGTACGGCGGTGGCGGCGGCGCGAGTTCCACCAGTCTTTTCAAGGTCGTACCGCCGGGATCGATGCGGCCGTCCGGGTGCGTTGCGAACGTCGCCTGAAAGCCGCGAATGGCCTTGATCAGAGTGGCGTCGCAAACCCCACTGGCCGATCCCGAATAGCGGCCGGCGGCTGTCAGAAGTTTCTGCACCGCCATGACATCTTCCTTACGATTGACGCCGCGCTCTCCGACCGAACCGGTGATTGTCATTATTCACCCTATCCTAGTTACCGAGAGCCTTCTCGACCGCGGCCGTCATCTCGTCCGACTCCGGATCCACCTTCGAAT
>SHUI01000290.1 GCA_009697455.1 Bryobacterales bacterium | reverse complement strand
TCTGATTCTCGATGCGGACATCGATGTCGCTAAGCTCAACGTCCGGCAGGTCCGCGCGAAGAACGATTTCGTTCTCGGTTTCGAAAATGTCCACGGCAGGCGACCAAGGCCGGGGAGAGCGGGGCTCGCTCATCAAATGAGAAACAGCGTCTTCGAACATGCGAAGGCTGGTACTGAGTGGGTCGTAGTGTGTGATCGACATAAATGAATCTACCTCTTTAGCAAGTATATAATATGAGTCTGTTATTGTCAATCTATAGTTTCGTTAAATATTTGGCTGGGCCTGAAGGGGGTTGCCTCATGCGGAGGTGTGATCGTCAAATCAAATGCAGGGCGCAGAGGAGTTGAGCGGAGAGCTGATCCAGCCGTCAATAGCGCCAACCCAGGAAGTCCGCTTCGCAGGCAGAGGGCAGGTGGCGCAGCGCATGGGGCAAGGTGAACGAGCATCTCTGCCAGAGGCGCCCTCGCGAGCGGCCTACACAGGACGACATCGAGGTGCTGGCGAAGGTGTGAACGAAGGGCACGAGACGCTTGGCAGGACCGGGGACGCCAAGGATAACTGGAGCCGCACTACGAGGAATCGGGATGCAACGTACGCTCGGCTGGTGTCAATATCGGTGTCACATCCGAACAACTTGAGGCACAGCCGGCAATACCGGGACTGCCTGATGAGTCACAGCGAGGTGCGGGTAGCCATCGGGGAACGGCGGCGGTCGCAACCGGGATGCAGGCCGGAGTGCCTGCGGGCGGTCGCGGTGCATCGAGGAGATCAATCCTATTTAACGATCACGCGATGTCCAGAGTACCGAGGCGTGGCTTCGGTCCAGGCTTCGTAGGGAACTTGAAAAACTGGTTCGCGATGTGAAGGGAAAGGCACAAACGGACGAAAGCGTAAGGGCGAAAGTATCGATGCGCCGGCCAGGGGCGGACCTTGGGGCAGCCTCCGTTTGTGATCCGAGGCTTTCATTCCGGCAACGGCTCGGAGTTCATCGACCGGATAGTGGACGGGCCGATGAAGGACCTGCTGATCGAAAAAACCAAGTCGAGGGCGCGGAAGTTTTAGACGATACAAGATCAAAAAAAGGAGGCCTTGTGCAGATCGCTTCGATCCCACCTTCGGGGCATCCTTCGATTGAAATTTACTCCCCTTCACTCCCCATCACGTTCCCTCCGGTTACAATAAACCTTCGCTCCCGTGAACAAGATCCTCATCCGCGCCACCAACTGGCTGGGCGACGCCGTCATGTCGCTGCCCGCGCTGCGCGTCGTTCGCGAGCGCTTCCCCTCCTCCGAAATCTCCGTGCTCGCACGGCCCTGGGTGGCCGACCTCTACGCCCGCGAATCCTTCGTCGACCGCGTTATCCCTTACACTCCCAGCGGCGGCTTCCACGATTTCGCCGCGAAACGCCGCGCCGCTGCCAGCCTCCGAGCCGAGCGCTTCGACTGCGCCATTCTCTTCCAGAACGCCTTCGAAGCCGCGGCTATCGTGTGTTTGGCCGGTATCCCGCGGCGCGTCGGTTACGCCCGCGATGGACGCGGATGGCTTCTCACCGACCCCGTTCCCGTCCCGAAACACGGCGAAATCCCACACCACCAGCGCTTCTACTATCTTGAGCTCCTCCGCCGCGCGGGGCTCGGCCCCGAACTCCCGGCCAACCCGCCCGTCCGTCTCACGAATCCGCACACGAACCGCGAGTTACGCATCGGCGTCAGCCCCGGCGCGGCCTATGGAACCGCTAAGCGCTGGTTGCCTGAACGCTTCGCGGAAACCGCCGTCAACGTTGCGCGTGAGCACGGCGCCACCGTCGCCCTGTTCGGCTCCGCTTCCGAACGGGCGCTCTGCGAGCAGGTCGGTGCAGCCGTCCGAGCCGCGGGCGTCGCCGTCCATAACTACGCCGGCGAAACGTCGCTCCGCGAATTCATGGATCTCGCCGCGCAGTGCCGCATCTTTCTCACCAACGACTCGGGAGCGATGCACACCGCCTCCGCGCTCGGCGTGCCGACGCTCGCCGTCTTCGGCGCAACAGACGACGTCACTACCGGCCCCACCGGCGGCTTCGCCCGCGTCCTGAGGAGGCACGTGGAATGTAGCCCTTGCCTGCTGCGGGAATGCCCCATCGACCATCGCTGCATGACTGCGGTTACGGCCGATAGCGCCACGGCCGCCGCGCTGTTATTGTGGAAGGAGTCGGAAAGGGAATCGCCTTGGACACCAGAGCCAAAATCGTAGACGACGCCCGCGCCGCCGAGTTGCGGTCGGCTCACCCGGGGATGCGCTTCGTGACCGGGTACTTCGATGTCCTCGTTCCTTCCCAGGTCCGCACGCTTGAACGGCTTGTTTCCGGCGAGGCGCCGGATGGATCCCGCCCGCTGATGGCGGTCGTCGTCGATCCACCCGCGCCGCTTCTCAACGCCCGAGCCCGAGCCGAGTTGGCCGCCGGCCTCGCCGTGATAGACTACGTGTTGCTCGCCGCAGGCGGAAAGCCCGAGTGGCTCACGGACGCCGTATCGCTCGAAGCCGAGCATGAAGGGAACCGCCAGAATCTAATTGCCCATGTCCACAGGAGACAGACAGGATAGCGTTCTCGCCGTCAGGCTCGGCGCGATGGGCGACATCATTCACGCCCTGCCCGCGGTCGCCTCCTTCGGCAAGGTGACCTGGGTGATCGAGCCGCGTTGGTTGCCCCTTCTTGAAGGCAATCCTTCTGTCGCCCGAGTCGTGCCGCTTGACCGCCACACCCTGGACGGAATCCGGCACGCCTGGCGCGAAGTCCGCAGGGAACGGTTCAGGATTGCGGTCGATTTCCAGGGTCTCATCAAGTCCGCTCTAGTCTGCGTGTCCGCGCGCGCTCAAACCGTGGCGGGATTCGCTCATCCCAGGGAGTCCCTCGCAGCGTTCGCGTACAACCTGAAGTTCACGCCTGTATCCACTCACGTCGTCGACCACAACTTGGAACTCGCTCGGGCTGCCGGCGCATGCTTGACCGCCACCGTTTTTGCGCTCCCGCCAGGCCGCCCTGAGGGAAACCTGCCTTCCGGCGACTTTGTTTTGGCCAGCCCATTCGCCGGGTGGGGATCGAAGCAGTGGCCTATTGAAAACTACTCGAAGCTGGCCGCGCGATTACCACTGGTGGTGAACGGGCCCCCGGGATCGGAAGCCGCGCTCGCGTCCGTCGCGGGGGCGCACGTTCACATTTCAGGGATCGCCGGGCTGATCGACGCGACACGGCGCGCGAAGTTTGTCGTAGGCGTGGACAGCGGCCCCATGCACCTCGCCGCCGCGCTCGGGAAGCCGGGCGCCGCCCTGTTTGGTCCAACGGACCCGGCCCGGAACGGCCCTTATGGCGGCACTTTTCACGTACTTCGCGATCCGGATGCGGTAACCTCTTATAAGCGCGGCGCGGTCCCCGATTCAAGCATGAGGTCCATATCGCCGGACGCGGTTTTCGATGCCATCGACCGATACAGCCAACACCGGACGCTACTGGTTTCCTAAGCGCTACGCCGACACGGTCGCGCGACTCCGTGTCCCGAGCGGATTCCTGCTCGTCGCGGCATTTGCCTGGTACTCGGACCCCACTGCGTTCACTGCCGGTATCGGCCTGCCGGTGTCGGCGGGAGGCCTGTGGCTCCGCGCCTGGGCGGCCGGGCATCTTTCCAAAAACAAAGAGCTTGCCCAATCGGGGCCATACGCCTGGACCCGCAACCCACTCTATCTGGGTACGTTACTGGTTGCCTTCGGGCTGGTGATCGCGGCCCGGCGGCCCGGTTTGACGTTGCTGTACGGCGCGGTTTTCGCGTTGGTCTATCTGCCCGTCATCGAACTCGAGGAGCAGCACCTGCGCACGCTCTTTCCCGACTACGATGCTTATGCCTCGGCGGTACCACGACTCGGCTTGGGGCGCCCGGTACCCAGCACCGGCACTGCCCGGCCCTTCAGCATCAACCTTTACCTGAAGAACCAAGAGTATCAGGCACTTGCCGGGTTCCTGGCCGGCGCCTTGCTACTCATTTGGAAGGTGCTACTGTGAACCCTCTCGGACCGCCCCGTCTTAACGTCAGGAGGATGATACTCTGAAGCGCGCCGTTTTTATCCTGTTCCTGCTCACCGTCGGCTTCTACTGGAAACTTGTCCTCACCCGGCAATATACCTGGTACGACCACCCTGACATGATCTATATCGAAGTGCCGCGTCTCAATTTTCAGGCGCGCGAGATCCATGCCGGGCGCTTTCCGCTCTGGGACCCTCACATCTGGGCAGGACAGCCTCTGATCGGCCAGACACAGCCGGGTCCGCTATACCCTCTGAACCTGCTGCTGTACCTACTGCCCCTAAAAGACGGTTATCTGAAGGCCGCCTATCTCAACGGCTACTACGTTGTGATCCACTTCCTCGCAGCCCTGTTTTGTTACCTTTTCGCCAGGGATCTCGGGCGCAGCCAAGCGGCCGGCGTCATTGGGGCTTGCGTCTTCGCTTTTGGCGGCTTCATCGGATCCGTGGCGTGGCTTGACGTCGTGAACGGAGCCATCTGGACACCACTGGTTTTCCTGTTCCTGTTCAGGGCTGCGAGGGGGCAGACACCCGAAAGGAGCGCGGCACTGGGGGGGCTGTGCCTCGGAGCTGCATGGCTCTGTGGGCACCACGAAATCCCCATGATGGTTTCCTACCTGGCCGGCGCGACATGGCTATTTCATGTCTGGAAGGACCGTAAACTGATCCGTCCGGCGGCGCTGTTTTTTCTCGTGATGTTTCTCATATCCGCCGTGCAAACGATTCCCACATATGAATTTGGACGGATTTCGCATAGATGGGTTGGTCTTGATTCTCCCATCGGTTGGAACGATACGGTCCCGTATGTCGCCCATGGGGTCTATTCGATGCCGGCTCACGGCATCCTTGGCCTGTTTGTCCATGGCGTCAACGCGGCCGATTCCAGTCCGTTTCTCGGCATGATTGCGATGGCCTTGGCGGCGCTCGGTGTCGCCGCCTCGTGGGGCAACCGTAACGTGCGTTGGCTCACACTAGTGGGGGCTGGAGCGACCGTCTACGCCCTTGGCGCGGCCACACCCTTTCACGGGGTGCTTTACGCGATTGCGCCGCTACTTGGAAAGGCCCGCATCCCGGTACGAGCCATCCATCTGACCGGATTCGCGGTAGCGGTCCTCGCGGCTTATGGAGTTGATGCCGTCTTTGAAGGTTCAGTCTGGGTTCGCCGCATCGCGATCACGCTCGCCGCCGTTGCCGGCGCTGTCGCGTTGACCATCATCATGCTCCGGAATGCCCCGGATGAAGCGCTGGTCCTTTCGGCAATTCTGGGCGCCGTGTTCGGGCTCCTCGTCGTAAAGCGGGACGCTCTCACCCGCCGGGCGTTGGTAGGTTCCGTCGCGGCTCTGCTGCTGATTGAACTTGCGGGCCTCCAGAACTTCCCGAACATCTATCAGAAGAACAAGAACATCTTCATTAGAAAACTGACGCAAGAAGCTGATATTGTTAGTTTTATTCGTTCGCAAAAAGGTCCAGTCCGGGTGGCTGTCAACGACACGGACATTCCCATGAATTTTGGCGACTGGCACGGCATCGACATGCTTCAAGGTTACATGGCGGGGGTGAGCGATAACGTATTTAGGCTTGAATTGCACACCGAACGAACGCAAAAACTGTTTGCCGTAACGCATTCGATCGGGAAAAAGCCCGACTTCCCGAATTGGCCGGAAGCCTTCGCGGGCGTTTCGGGCGTCAAGGTCTGGCGGAATCCTGACCCCATGCCCCGCGCCTGGGCGGTTCACGAAACGATCGGCGTAACGTCTGACGCGGAACTGCGGCGTCTGATTCAGGACCCCGGCACGGATCTGTCCCGAAAGGCGATCCTGCTTGGCCCGGCACCGCCACTGAAGTCCTGTGGGGGGAGCGATCAAGTGCGGATCGACT
>SHUI01000289.1 GCA_009697455.1 Bryobacterales bacterium | reverse complement strand
ACTTTGACGGGGCGGAGAATCTTCGAGGAATTCGCCGCGCGCATCGCCGGGCCGCTTGGGATGCAGGATTTCGAGTTGGCGGACGGCTACTATCTGACGGGACCGGATTCGATCCACCCCGCGTACCCGTTCCGTATGACAGCGCGGGACCTGACGCGCTTCGGCACGATGTACCTGAACGGCGGAGGCGGAATCTTGCCGGAGGCATGGGTTCGCGAGAGCACGACGGCCTATTCGAATGCGGCGGGGTCGCCGTTCGAGGCGTTCGGCGGGTACGGCTACATGTGGTGGGTGGAAGAGGGATCGTTCAGCGCGTTCGGCATCGGCGGTCACCGGATCATGGTGGTTCCGGCCGAGAAGCTGGTGATTGTGCACCGCGTGGCCACGGAGACTCCGGACTCAACGGCGGTAAGCGATGGGGATTTGCAGAAGCTCTGCCGGATGATAAGAGGGTCAACATGACGGATCTCATCTCCAGTTGTACGCGCTCCGCGATATCTGGAAGCGGCTCGGCATCCCGGAATTCCGGCACTTAGAAAAACTGCCGGAGCAACTCAAGGGCACGCTGCCGACCATCGAAGAAATCAAAGCCCAGTTGGGACAGCCCCATGATATTGAGACATCTTAAGGAGCAGGAGCGTTCGGAAGGCGCATGAGGCCCACGACGGCACCGTCGTGGCCCTGCCCGGAATGCGGATCTCTTGATTATGCGGTGAGAAACGAAACGCGGAGAGACACGCCTCTCGGCGAGCCTGCAATGAGACTAGACTGAACCGTCCGCTTCACAGACCGTAGCGGCGCGCGTCTCGAATACGTTCTCAAAACTCATATCGCAGCGCGAACTGCATCACGCGCGGTGGAACAAACGTTCCCGTGTAGCGTCCGAAGGCGCTTGCGTTGCCGAGATCGAGCGTGGTCTGCTGTGGATCGAACCGCACGCTATTGGTGATGTTGAACACCTCCCACCGGAACTGCAGCGTGTGCCCCTCCGCGTAGGGCATCCGAAACCACTTGGCGACTCCCGTGTCAATGTTGAAGACGCCGTCGCCGCGCAGCGTATTGCGGCCGCCGATTTCGCCGGGTAGCGTGTTTCCGAACGACTTGATCGCGACCGACGGATCGTTGAACAGGTTCGGTCCGGACTGGCCGCCGGCCGTCGCGCGCGGAGCGTTCTTGTTCGTCCCGACATCCGCCGGGGCAATCTGCGTGGCGAATCCTGTTACGTTATAGTTGGTGGGCCAGAAACGGCCGTTGCCCACGGAAACGGGGAAGCCGGAAGTCTGACGCCAAAGGCCGCTCACCTGCCAGCCGCCGAGAATCGCGTCGGCCACGCCGCCCAGGCCGTTGCCGAAGCGGTGTCCTTTGCCGACGGGCACGTTGTAGACCCAGTTGGCGTTCCAGATGTGCGTCGTGTCATAGTCCGAAACGGACCGCGCGAGGCGCCGGTTGTAGGGGTTGATAATCGTGCCGCGCGAAGTCGCGCTGGCATTGTTTTCCGCGGTGGAGCCGCGGTCGATCGATTTGCCCCAGGTATAGTTGAAGTCCATCTGGTCGCCGTTGCGGAAACGCTTCCGGATGGTCCACTGCATCGCGTGGTAGTTGCCGGAGCCGATGGAGCGGAGCGCGCGCAGGTAGGAATATTGGGGACTAAAGTAGGCGAAGCGCCCCAAACGCGATGCCGAGGGATCACCAAAGCGGTCAAGGGACTCTAGCGCCGCCGTAGCGTCCGGACCGTTCGTCCGATATACATCATAGGCGGACTGTGTCGCCGTCTTGCCGCCACTGGCGAGACCGGGGAAGAGATTCTCCCAATACGGAATTGGCTGCACTTGGGCCGTGGGAGTGTTGGCCCGGAAGAGACGCGTCAACTGCTGGGCGGCCGTGAAGTAGTCCGACCCCGAAGCGGGATCGCGCAAGTTCACCGGCGTTGCCAGATCCTCGCTCGTGAGGGTGCGGCGAGACAGGCGGGCGACGTAAGAACTCTGGATGAAAAAACCGCTGGGCAACTCCCGCGCAACCGACAAGTTGTAGTTCATCGTGTAGGGCGCTTTCAGTTTGTCGTCGATCGAGTTTGTAATCGCGAAATTGTTCGGCTGCAATACGGGAAACGCCGCCGGAGGAGCCGGGGACACAAGGCTCGCAGGCACGTCGTTTAGCGAAGTGAGGCGCGGCGCTGTGGTGAGGTCAAGCCGTCCGGAAGAATTATTCAAGGTGGTGGAGAGTCCGAGCGCGCTTGCGTCGAAGCCTCGAATCAAGCCGGCTCCAAGCAGGTCGTAGAAGATGCCAAAACCGGCGCGGATCGAAGTTTGGCCCGATCCGAAAAGCTTGTGAGAGATGCCGCCGCTGCCCTTAGGCGACCAAGCCAGAGCCACCCGCGGCTGCCAATCCTTGTTGATGTCATAGAGCGGGCGCCCGCCGGGCTGATTCGCCAGCACATAGGAAACCGGCGGCACCGTCGAGGCCGCAATGCCTGCGTTCGCGGCGGCCACGCGCCTGTCGAACCAGTCGCTCAGCCGGATGTCGCTATTGGTCTGGACCCCGTTGGCCTCATAGACCGGGGGAAACAGTCCGTAGCGCAAGCCTAGCGTCACGGTGAAGTTGGGCTTCAGTTTCCAGGTGTCCTGCACGAACATCTCGTACTCTTCGTCCTTAAACTTCCTCAGCACGGGCGTGCCTGGCGCCTGCGCCGAGACCTGCCCTCCCTGCGGCAGGTAGTTGTAGCGTGATGTGACCTGGCTGATGATGCCCATCGCGGCCATAGTCGCGTCCCGCATGGAGACGCGGAACGAGGGCAGCATGTCGGTAAAAGGAGCGTTCAGGATGGCGCCGCTGCCGGAAAGCCAACTGGCATTTGCGGCGACGGTGAAAAACGAATTCGCATAGCTCGCACGGTCGTTTGCCAGACGGCGAAGGCTGCCGCCGAAAGCTACGTTGTGCGATCCTTTGATCCAGTTGAAGTCCTGGGCAAGGTGGTGCACCGGCGAGAACCGGCGGAAGCTGCGGGTAATAGGATAGATGTCGTCGAACGTCCGAAACGAAACCTGGGCCACGAACGAGGCCCCCGAATTCTCGATGCCCTGGCGCGTGAATCCGTAGCGAGTGGTTGACAACAGGCTGGGACGGATCGAGGAAGTCGCGCCAATGGCGAAGCCCTTGCTGTTTTCGAGATTCAAAAAGCGCGGCGTCTGGCCCAGAAACTGCTGCGGATCGGTATCGTTGTCGTTTTGGAGGTTCCCGCGGACGAACACGTTGGTATCGCGGTTCACGATGTAGTCGAACTTCGCGATGTAGGTGTTCTGGCGGACTCCGATGGGCGAATTGAACCGGTAGCCGCCGCTGTTGAGGCCGTCGCCGATCTCGCTTGAGTTCGGCAGCGGGTACCGCTTGAGAACCTGAAGGGCGGCTGAATTCGCGCCGATCCCGCGAGGGTCCAGACGCTGGGCAAGATCCTGAGATGTCAGAGTCGCGATCGAGTTGTCGGCCCGGATGTACCGCACCGTTCCCTCGCGAAGGGTGGCGGATGGAACGGTTCTCAGAACGCTGTCCTCGCGGCGGTCCCGCCTGCCCTCGTAATTCAGGAAGTAGAACAACCGGTCTCTCTTGATCGGTCCGCCGAGGCTCGCCCCGAAGACGTTCCGGTTCAGCTTGGCAAGCGGCACGCCGGCGGCATTGTTGATGAAGCTGTTAGCGTTGGTCTTCTTGTTGCGCAGGTATTCGTAAGCGGATCCGTGCATCCTGTTCGTGCCGCCTTTGGTGACCAGGCTGATCTGAGCGCCGGAGGAGCGGCCCAGGTCGGCGTTGGCGTTGGTGGTAAGGACACGGAATTCCTAGACTGAATCGAGCGTAACGCGGAGCACGCTTTTGAAAGCCTCGCGAGTCTGTTGCTCGTTGACGTCGACACCGTCAAGCGTGACGTTCGCCTGATCGGAGCGGCCACCATTGACGGAGCCGCTGCGGTCGGCGACCGTCAGAGTGCCCTGCTGCTCCGGCGGCAGGAACGAAACACCTGGCTGTAAGGAGAGGAGTCCGACGACGTTGCGGCCCTCGAAGGGGAGTTGGATAATCGACTTCGTTCCGAAGGCATTGCCGATCGAAGCGTCGGCCGTGTTGATCTGCATCGTTTCCGCGGTGACTTCAACGACGGCGCTGACGGAGCCGATTTTCTCGAAGCGCACGTTGATGGTGGCTGGGCTGCTGACCATCAGCCGGATGCCGTTTACGACTACGTCGTCGAAGCCTGAAGCCTTACCGAGGAGGCGGTAGTCGCCGGGCGCCACTTGGGCTATCGTATATGTCCCCTGTGAATCCGATACGACGGTGCGGCTGGCTTGTGTCCCGAGATTCTCGATCCTGACCGTTGCGCCAGGTATTGCCGCGCCGGTGATGTCCGAGACAGTGCCTGAAATCGAAGTCAGGTTTTGACCGGGCGCGATTGCCGAGCAGAACGTGAACGCCGCGGCTGCGGCAAGTACATTGCGTTTCATGTTTCCCCCCTCCCGCCTGGAACCGGCGGGGTCCCCTCTCAATTGCAGAGCCGGAGCGCATGTCCTGCCGTGGATCCGGTGTATTCGCGAGTATACACCATGCGGCTGAGAGCAGTGCTCGCGCGCATGAGCACTGGTGAGCACCGCAATTCCGCACGAATCGCCCACTTGTTCGTCGTATACGATGGTCGCCCCCGGGTCGCGTTAAATGCGATCACAATCTGCTCGCCTCCCCCGGCGCGCAGCCGAAATCCGTTCATCTGCTTGGGTTGCCGGAGGCCAGTGAGACTCCGTGCCGACGAGGCAAACACGAGTGTTTGCGCCACACCGGCTGACGGCACTCTCGCGGAGACCCTGAGGGAGCACGTTTGCTAATCCTGTCCCTCGGATTCAAGGGTGCCGCCATTGGTTATCGTTAGAGCGGGTCTCCCGTCGCGAGACCGGTGGCGAGAACGGCGAGCGGGATTTTTGCAAGGCCCATGGTTGAAGCGCGAACTTGCCACATCCCTTGAATCTCATACACGTGCCGACGAGACCGATCTTCGCCGTTTACCCCGCCATGGCATGACGGGGATTCCGCACGCGCGCGCGAAAAATGTCAACGTGGTAGCGTGGGCGGCAGATCCCTCTTTCCCCGGCCCAAGGGCACCCGCTTGCGGAGTGCCCTATCCTTGCCGACTTTCGTTGCTTGGTGATATGTTCTAGGAGAAGAGGTGTCATCGCAATGCGTCTCCTTTCGATTCTTCTCGCAGCCGCTCTCACGGCCGTGGCGCAAACCGGCCAGGGCACGATCGTTGGTACCGTGACGGATTCAACCGGAGCCATTCTTCCAGGCGTCCAGATACGCATGGCGGATAAGGACACGGGTTTCAGTTACACGCCGGCTACGAACGACCAGGGGCTCTATCGCCAACCGTATCTCAACCCAGGCACCTACGAAGTGACGTTTGAATCGCAGGGATTCAAGAAGCTCGTCCGCACCGCCATCGCAGTCCGGTCGACGGAAACTGTGCGTGTGGACGCGGTCCTCGAAGTAGGTCAAGTCGTGGAATCGATCGAGGTGGGTGCGCAGGCGACGCTGCTCGAGACCGAGACTTCTTCCACGGGCCATCTGGTTAGCGGCGTGCAACTTTCGAAGCTGCCTTCGCCGCAGATGAAGGTGGAATCGATGCTATGGTACGTGCCCGGCGTCACCTCGCAAGGCGGCTTCGGTCACGCGGCCGGCGGGCGCTCACGGGCATTTTCGATGACAACCGACGGAGTGTCGGCGTTGACCCCGGGCACCGGCGTCATCGGTACAGGACGCAACATGTCCACGGTCGAGCACAACATGGAGGAGGTCAAGGTCATCACGACGGTTCTGCCCGCCGAGTACGGCCATTCGGGCGGCGGCGTCATGAGCATCGTGTTTAAGAGCGGCACCAACAAACTGCACGGCTTGGCTGAGGAACGTTATATGGCGCGCCACTTTAT
>SHUI01000288.1 GCA_009697455.1 Bryobacterales bacterium | reverse complement strand
GGTTTCGGTGCCTGGCGGCACCGCGCCCGAGAGCGCTCAAGAGTGGAAAGAGCGCCTTCACGCGGCGCTGCTCGATATGGGCATGGCATTCACGGCCGACGCCGTTGAGCACTCGGCGCTTGTTGTCGCCGCGCCGAATGAGCTGCACTTCACGACGCCACCCGAATTCAAGTTATCGATGAAGGAGCTCGACCTCAACAAGGGCGTGGCGCGTATGATTGGACGGCCGATCCGCATCAGAATTTCCTTCGGCTCCGGAGTCGATGCGGGACCGGCGCTCGCCGCCCCAACTAACCCCGAACAGGACTCCGCCGTCGGGCGCGCGCTCGATCATCCCGAAGTGAAGCGGTTTCAGGAAGTATTCGGCGGCGAGGTCCGCGCGGTGAGAAATCTAAAGGAGCGAGATACGTGAAACTACCCGGCAACATGCAGAACATGATGAAGCAGGCCCAGCAGATGCAGGAGCGCATGCAGCAGGAAATTGCGCTGATTAAAGTAGAAGCTTCCGCGGGCGGCGGCATGGTTTCGGTGAAAATGGACGGCCAGAAGAGCGTTTTGAGCGTCAAGATTGACCCGGAGGTGGCGGGCGATGTGGAAATGTTGCAGGACCTTGTAGTCGCGGCCTGCAACGAAGCCGCGAAGAAAGTGGACGACGAGACCAAACAGAAGATGGGCGGACTTCTGGGCGGAATGGGTTTGCCGCCTGGGCTGTTCTAACTTATGCCGGATTTCGCGGAGCCGCTGCAGCGGCTGATCAACGAGTTCAAGCACCTGCCGGGGATCGGCCAGAAGTCCGCGCAGCGTTTGGCGTTCCACGTCCTGCGCACTGCACGCGCGGACGCCGAGCGCCTCGCGCAGGCGCTCTACGATGTGAAAGACAAGCTTGGTCTTTGCAAGGTCTGCAATAACATCAGCGAGAGTGATCTATGCGTCTTCTGCCGTGACCCTCAACGGGATCAGACGACGATCTGCGTGGTCGAGGAGCCGAACAACATTCTGGGAATCGAGACGACGCGCCAGTTTTCAGGTCTGTATCACGTGCTGCACGGGTCGCTCTCGCCGTTGCGCGCCGTGGGTCCGGAACAGTTGAAGATCAAGGGACTGGTCGAGCGTGTCGGCACGGGCGTGGTTGAAGAGCTGATCCTGGCGACGAATCCGACGGTAGAAGGTGAAGCCACGGCGGTGTACCTTTCAAGACTGCTGAAGCCTCTGGGTGTAAAGGTTACACGAATTGCCATGGGCATTCCCGTCGGTAGCGATATCGAGTTCGCCGACGAGGTTACGATCTGGAAGTCGCTTGAGGGCCGGCGGGAGATGTAATACGTTGAACAGCCTTCAGGAACAATTCGGCGCGATCGACATCTATCTGTTCGACCAAATTCTCCGTGGGCACATCTCTCGCGGGATGCGGGTCCTTGATGCGGGCTGTGGTTCAGGGCGCAACATCGTTTATTTCCTAAAGGAAGGCTACGAGGTGTTTGGCGCCGACTCCGATTCGAGGGCCATTGAAGAAGTGCGGGGTCTCGCCGCCTTTTTCGCGCCGTCGCTCCCCGGCGGGAATTTCCGCGTGGAGGCCATCGAAGCCATGACGTTTGGGCCGGCCTTCGCAGACGTGGTGCTCAGCAGCGCCGTCCTGCACTTCGCGCGCGGGGACGATCAGTTCCGCGCCATGCTACAGGGCACTTGGCGATCCCTCAAACCGGGCGGTCTGTTCTTCTGCCGGCTCGCCTCCTCGATCGGGATCGAACAACAGATCAAGCATATCGAGGGACGGCGCTTCCTGTTGCCGGACGGTTCGCAACGCTATCTGGTCGACGAAAGACTTTTGGAAGAGTTTGCGCAAGAATTAGGCGGGCTGTTGGTCGATCCCCTGAAGACCACGCTGGTTCAGAATCAGCGCTCCATGACAACCTGGGTCATGCGGAAAGGCGTGTGATCTTCACGCCAGGCGAGGGACCGCAAGAGCGGTACTCCGGTTTGCGCCGCTCAGGGATGTCGAGGTGATCCGGCTTCTGGGAGAGGCGGCTCGCGTCTCGGCCGTCGAACGCTGCGTGCTTTCGCTTCTCGACTCACACGGCTCGTGCCACCGAGTGATACTGCCGCCTTCCGTCGAAACCAGCCGGTTCATGCTTTTGCCCGTTGACCAAATCGATACCAACGAAGGTGACCCAACCCCTTCCCTCCACGGTACGTTACGCCGCCTCATCGGTACTACGAGGCAGTCCGTCCCCGGCAGGTACGTCGGCACCTTCAGCCCTCGCTGAACTGCCGCTTACGCCTTTCCCTTTTGATCGCCAGCCAGGTTCTCAAGTTCCATACCAAGCGTCATCAGCAGTTCGCCCTCGCTCCTCTCCCCAAGCTGAACATGACGTGATCAAAGCCACGCCTTTTGACCGAAACGTTCACCACTCATCTTCCGCGCAGCATGGCGCGTCCGCGCCTTCTTGACACAACGCTTCCGGCTCACCGGCAGGCCCATCCTAAAAGCGTTCCAGGATCGGGTTAACAGATTTCCAGCGAACGACCAACAGTCCCTTAAACTCACCGTCTCAGCCTGGGCGGGTGACCCCGCAGGGACAGCTCCGGGCTGGCTTGGATGGCTTTCGATGGCTTGCGTAACTTGAGTCCTTCTCCGTCTCGCGGTATAAAAGATGAACCATGAAAAAATACATCGCTGAGTTTGTGGGCACTTTTCTACTCGCCCTCGTCGTTGGATTGTCTCTCTCCGGCAAGTTTCCCTCCGTCCCCACGCCCGTGCTGGCGGCTATTACGGTCGCTGCGTGCGTCTTCACCATGGGAGCCATCTGCGGCACGCACATCAATCCCACTATTACGATAGCCTTGCTGTCGGTCGGCAAGATAGGTGTGAAGGACGCCCTCGGATACCTGGTCGCCCAATTCGCAGCCGGCGGCGCCGCGAATCTTGCAAGCAACGCCCTCCTGAACGGGGCCCGGCCCACAGTCGTCGCCGTCGATAGTGGCGCCGTCTTCATTGCCGAGGTGCTCGGGGCGTTCTGCCTGGCGTACGGCGTAGCGTCGGTGGCGTTCGGGAAGGCGCCTGGAGCGACGAATGGCCTTACGATTGGCGGGTCGCTCCTCTTTGGTCTCTCGATCGCCGCGGCCATTGGGTCGAATGCCGTGCTCAACCCCGCCGTTGCCGTGGGTCTGAGTTGCGTTTCAGTTGTGTACCTGACGGCCCCAATTGTAGGCGGCGTCATTGCCATGCAACTCTATAAGTTCGTGCAGAGCGAGTAGTCTTCGCTACTCGCCCTTAAACGTGAACTCGACCGCCTGGCTCGCGGCGGCGCTTGGCAGGAGGCTTCCGCCTGTCCAATCTGAACGCCTCGATCTTGATTCGCACGAGTTGTTCGCGCTGTAGTGTCTCGAAAATGGAGTCCAGCGCGCCGCTCTTGGACCAGCGGTTGGTCGTTTACAGCTAACCGGGACTTCTCGCCGCCGGAGCGTCGGCACGAGTGCCGACTGGCAAACAAGAGTGTTTGCGCCACGCCAGCTGACCGCACTCTCGCGGAAACCCTGAGGGAGCACGTTCGCTAAGCCTCTCTCTCGGATTTCAAGGGCGCAGCCCTTGGTTATTTTTAACACGCCCGACTCAACTAAAACTTGCGGAACGACCCTAGATTGCCATATTGGGACGGTTACCTTGCAAACATGGATCGGCAATCCGGGATCAGATTAACCGGTTTCACCGCACCGCCTGAAAATCTGCTACTCTATGGACGTTCGTTTAGGCTGCTCGGCCGGGGCTTACCAAGCTCCGGACCTTAAGGAGGGTGAATGAGTACCGTTGTCACTGGCGCCCCGCTTACCGCGGATATTGTCGAATCAGACGAAATACGGTTTCCGTTCCCCGGCGTTCCCACAACGTCGGACGGAGCGGGAATGGTTGTCTGGGTCGAAACGCATATCACGCAGGGCGCTTGCGCATTTCCAATCACATCGTCAACAACCATGGGCGGCGGCTATCAGCAGGAAGTCGCCAACGGCAAACGTAATATCTGGGGCGAACACCTCGCATTCATACAACCGGAATCCGAACATAGCGCCGCCACCACTTGCGAAGGTTTCGCGGTGGCAGGCGGACGGGTCACCAATTTTACGTCCGGTCAGGGCCTCATCCTGATGAAAGAGGTCCTTTATACGATCTCCGGCAAACGCCTTCCGATCGTGTTCCACATCGGCGCCCGCGCGTTGACGTCTCAGTCGCTGAACGTCCACGCCGGACACGACGACGTCTACGGCGTGGCCGATTGCGGCTGGGGAGTCCAGTACGCACGCAACGCTCAGGAAGCGGGAGACCTCGCCCTCATTTGCCGGCGCACCGCCGAGGATACAGAGACGCCGTTCCTGAACGTGCAGGACGGCTTCCTCACCACGCATACGATTGAGAACGTCCTTCTGCCGGAACCGAAAATGATGAACCTGTACGTCGGCCATCCTTCCCGCCGCCTTCGCAATTTGATGGACCCGGAGTTTCCGGTAATGTCCGGCGTCGTCCAGAACCAGGACGCGTACATGAAGGGTAAGATCGCGCAGCGCGTTTATTACGACCGCGTCATGCCCGCTCTCAAGGCCGCCATGCAAGAGTTCTACGACATGACGGGCCGCCGTTACGACGTTGTGATGCCCTACCGGCTTGAGGACGCGGAGTACGCAATCGTCGGTTCCGGCTGCATGATGGAGACGGCGGAGGCGGCGGTCGATTACGTTCGCGAACACTTTGGCGTGAAGGTCGGCCTGCTGCATATCACGAGCTTCCGCCCGTTCCCGTCAGCGGAAATCGTCGACGCCCTGAAACATGTGAAGGCGATTTCGGTGATCGAACGCCTCGACATTCCGCTGATGCAATCGAACCCGCAGCTAGGCGAGCTCAAAGCAGCCTTTGCGGACGCGATGGCTGGCACGCCCGGCTTTCCGTTCATCGCGCACATGCCGCGCTTCTACGGCGGCTCCGCCGGTCTCGGCAGCCGCGACGTGCGGGCCGGCGACTTCATCGCGATCGTGGACAACATGCGCAAGCCGGGCGGCCGCGTCTACTTCACCGTCGGCATCAAACACGAGACGGCGCTCCCGGTCACCCACGACCCGGACGTTCGCGACCCCGGCGCGTTCTCCATGCGGGGGCACTCGGTGGGCGGCTACGGTTCCGTGACTACCAACAAGATCATCGCCACCATCGCGGGCGAAGTCTTCGGCATGGACGTGCAGGCCTATCCGAAATACGGCTCCGAGAAGAAGGGGCTTCCGACCACGTACTATCTGACCATCGCCAAGCAGCATATTCGAGTGCATTCGGAGCTCGAAAACGTGGAGTTCATCCCGTTGAATGACGTGAACGCGTTTAATCTGGAGAATCCGCTGACCGGATTGTCGCAAGGCGGAATGGTTTTCGTGCAAAGTCATCATGCCGACCCCGCGGCTGTCTGGGCCGCCGTTCCGGCATGGGCGCGCCAGGTATTGAGGGAGAAGGAGGCGCGGCTGCTTGCGCTCGACACGGTGTCGATCGCACGCGAGGTGTCTTCCTTGGCGGAACTCCAGCAGCGCATGCAGGGAATCGTGCTTCTTGGAATCTTCCTCCGGTACACGCCGTTTCAGCATCAGCTTGGAGTGACCGAAGAGCAATTGTTCAAGGGCGTTGAAAAATCGATCCGCAAGTATTTCGGTAAACGCGGCGAACGCGTGGTGCAGGATAATCTCAAGGCAGTCTGGCGCGGCTTCCACGAAGTGATCGAGGTGCCGCGGGAAATCATGCAGGAAACCGCCGCAAGAGACAAAGCGAATGCGGCGCTCAGGATTGTTTAAGGAGCCATTATGACTGAACCAACGCCCTTGTCTTTTCAGGCTAGATTTGCGGATTTCCAGGCCAACGTCGTCGACGTGGCCGACTTCAACGAACGGGTCGTCGGAGCCTACAACAACGGCTCGGCGGAGAAGGGGCTGGAGGCGGATTTCCAGCTCGCGAAGAGCGTGATT
>SHUI01000016.1 GCA_009697455.1 Bryobacterales bacterium | reverse complement strand
ACGGGCAGATGGGCAACAGCGAAGTCGGCCACCTCAATATCGGCTCCGGCCGGGTTCTGCTCATGGATGTGATGCGCATCGATCTCATGATCGAGAACGGCGAGCTCTTCCGCCATCCCGTCCTGCTCGGCGCGATGAAGCACGCGCGCGCCGGGCGGAGGCTCCATCTACTGGGCCTCTGTAGCTCCGGCGGCGTCCATTCTCTACTGACGCATCTTTACGCCTTGCTGAAAATGGCGAAGCTGGAGGGGGTCGACCAGGTCTTCGTCCACTGTTTCACCGACGGGCGCGACAGGCCGCCGGAAAGCGGCGTGGGCTATATTCTGGAAATCGAAAAGCAGATCCGGACTATCGGCTGTGGCAAGGTCGCGTCCGTGTCCGGGCGCTACTACGCAATGGACCGCGACAGGCGGTGGGAGCGCGTCGAGAAATCGTTCGCCGCGATGGTGCGCGGCAGCGGACTCAAAGCTGCCGACGCTGCCGAAGCCGTGCGCCAATCCTACGCAAAGGGTGTGACCGACGAATTCGTCGAACCGGTCACGATTGTGGATGACCGCGGCGAGCCCGTGGGCCTGATTCACGACGAAGATGCTGTTGTATTCTTCAATTTCCGTGCCGACCGCGGGCGCGAGACCACCATGGCGTTGCTCGGACGCCCGGAGACCGGCATCGCCAATCCGCCGCGCCGCCTCCACTTCGTCACGCTGACCGAGTACGACCAGACCTTCGGTGTGCCGTTCGTGCTTGAGCGCGAGCATCCGAACAATATTTTAGCGAACGTCTTCGCGGGCGAGAAATGGCGCAACCTGCGCGTGGCGGAAACCGAAAAGTACGCTCACGTGACGTATTTTTTTAACGGCGGAAACGAGAAGCCGTACGACGGCGAGGAGCGCGAAATGGTGCCTTCACCGAAGGTCGCGACCTACGACTTGAAGCCGGAGATGTCCGCCGAAGGGATCACGGAGGTCGTCGTCAAGGCAGTCGATAGCGGCAATTTCGACGCCATCGTGATGAACTTCGCGAATGCCGACATGGTGGGCCACTCGGGCCGGATGGACCCGACGACGCGCGCCGTCGAAGCCGTCGATGGGTGTCTCGCCCGCATCTACGACGCGATTCGCCGGAAGGGCGGAGCCTGGATTATCAGCGCCGATCACGGAAACGCGGAATTGATGATCGATCCGGTCACACGCCAACCGCACACCTATCACACGACAAACCCGGTCCCGTTTATTTTGGTGGACGATTCCGGGTGCAAGCTTCGCGCCGGCGGCGCGCTCGAAGACATCGCGCCGACGATACTCGGCGTACTCGGCGTGAAGCAGCCTAAAGAGATGTCCGGGCGCGATCTTCGCACCGCGTGAGCCGGACTCCCGGCGTGGAACGCTTTCAGCCGTCGCGGTTTCGGTATTCTGTACTTGTGATGCGCCCCGCGCTTTTCGTATTTGCGGCATTGTGTTCCCAGGCGCTCGTATCCGCTCAGGCCCCAGCTACCTTCGGAGCGATTCAGGGCTCGGCCGCCGACCCCACGGGCGCAGCCATTCCAGGCGTGCGTGTTTCGGCTCGGAACACCGATCGCGGCATCCTCAGAACTACCATTTCCGACTCCCAGGGCGGCTTCCATCTCGGCGCACTTTCCGCGGGCGAATGGACCCTTCACATGGAGCGGGACGGGTTCTCACCTCTTGACGTACCCGCGTTTCCTATTTCCATTGGCCAGACCGTTACCGAACGCTGGACCCTTTCTGTGATTGGCGTCACCTCGTCGCTCGAAGTCAGAGAGCAGCCCGATGTTCTCGAAGCGGCCGCCACCTCAGCCAGCGTCGCTCTCGGCGGCGAACGCATCGAGGAATCGCCCTCGCGGGGCCGCAGTTACCTCGGTTTCGTCGCCCTCGCTCCGGGCCTTGCCCAATCGGCCACGGGTGCGCAGCAGCGCTCCATGACCGGCATTCGAGGGCCGCTCGCCGACAGCGGGTTCACCTTCGGCGGAATCCGAGCCCGAAATAACGGCATCAGTATCGATGGCGTGGACAACCGCGATGAAACCACCGGCGGAAACCGCGTCGCCGTCGGCCTCGAAATGGTTCAGGAGTTCCGTGTCGCCGGAATCAGCACCGGAGCAGAGTTCGGCGGTGCAGCCGGCGGGCTTATCAATGTGGTCACACGTACGGGCGTCAACATTTGGCACGGAGACGCCACTTGGTTTTTTCAAACCGGCGCTTTGAACGCCCGCAAAACCGAAGCGGACGTCGCGCGACGCCCCGAGTACAGCCGCAAGCAGCCGGGCGCATCCATCATGGGACCCATACTCCGGGACCGAACGTTCTTCGCTCTTGCCGCCGAGATCGAGCGGGAGACTTCCGAGGAATGGTCTGAAACGCCCGAGTGGGCCATCGGCCGTATCAATCGCGTCCTGGGCAGAGGGGCAGTGTACCGGGGACTCTATCCCACCTCGCAGCGGGGCGCGGATGTCACCTTCAAGCTCAACCAGCAACTCGGCGTCAAGGACGCCCTTGCGATCCGCTATGGCTGGTCACGCGGCCGCGTTCTCGGCGATGTCCAGGGTCCGGAGAATTTTCAGGACCGTTCGGCCGCGGGCAACAGCCACACGGCGGACCATTCGCTTGCCGGCAGTTGGATGCGCGTCGGCTCGCCGGCGGTGGTCAACGAAGTCAGGGCGCAATACGGACGCCGCGAACAGCGCCTCTGGCCAAATGGCGCCGGACCCCTTCTCGAAATCCCTGGCGTAGTCAGCTTCGGCGAATCGCCGCGAATGAACTCGGAGCGCAAGGAGACTCACGGCGAAGTTGTCGAACAAGTGAATGTCACCGCCGGCCGCCACCGTCTGAGCGCCGGGGCGAGCGTGCACGGCGTCTGGTTCAGCGGCCGTCTCGCCAATCGTTTCGCGGGAGTTTATCTGTACCCCACTCTCGAAGCCTTCGAACAGCACGCGCCCGCGATGTTCTGGCAGGTGCGCGGCGAGGCCCGTACTTCCATGACCACCGTGCCTGCTGGCCTGTGGTTCCAGGAGCGCTGGCAGGCGCGTGAAGGCCTGCTGCTCGAAGCCGGCCTCCGCTACGACAAGCAGGTCATGCCCGCGGGCGTGCCTGAATCCCCGGCCAACTGGAGCCCGCGCTTCGGCCTTGCCTGGCGTCCCAGCGCGAAGACCCCCTGGATTGTTCGCGCCGGTTTCGGACTCTTCGCCGACCGCTACCCGCTGGCCTACCTAAACGATGTGGTTCAGAAGGGTAGCGGGCAGGCCACCGAGTATCTGCGCGCCGGCGGGGGTCCTGAAGTCGCCGCGCGATGGGCCGCATCCCAGGATTTCCAAACCGCGAAGGGACGCAAGTTCAGTTTCGGCTGGGAACGCGGCTTCGGATCGACGGCGACACTGCACATCGAGTCGAACTTCGTCCGTGGATACCACCTGCCACGCGCGCGCAACGCAGCGCTCACCTTGCCGCCGCTTTATCTTCTGGAGCAGACAGGCCGTTCCGACTATCGGGGTGTCTCCATTGCCTACAATCGAAGAGCCGTCCAAGGCGTGGCCGTCCTCGTCAGCTACAATCTTGGACGCGCCTGGGACGATGGGTCGGATTTCGACGAGCACCCATCGCAACCCAACAACATCCGCGCCGATTGGGCCCGCAGCCGCCAGTATCAGGCGCAACGCTTCGCCGCGAGCTCCGTCTTTGAGTTGCCCGTCGGAAGCCTTACGCGGCTTGCGTGGCTGAAAGCTCTGGTCGACGAGTGGACCCTGGCGCCCGCATTCATCGCAGGGACCGGACGGCCGCAGAACGCTCTGCTGACCTACGATCCCGCTCTGACAGGCGCCTACCCGCTGACGGCGCGACCGCCGGGCATTACACGCAACTCCGGACTCGGCCCCGCCACCATCGGCCTGGATGCGCGCCTGATGAAAACGATACCATTCCGCGACAACCGCGCCCGTCTTCAGTTCGGGGTGGAAAGCTTCAACGCGCTAAACCACGTGAATCCGGTCCGCTTGAGCGAAGCCTACGCGTCGCCCGCCGGACGCCTCCCGGGATGGGGATCCCTGATTGAAAGCGCCCTGCCGAGGCAAGTTCAGATCTTCGCGCAGTTCGAGTATTGAGAGTGCAGCGCGTCGAAGGGTGTTCACAACACGGGGGATTCACAATGACCGGACGTGACCGGCGCATCGAATGGAGCGGGCGGCTCGCATTCTATTTTTTCTTGGCGATCGCATTGTCCGTATGCTGTTCTCAATCCAGCCGCGAAAAACGGGCAAACCGGATAGAGGCCCGGGAGCCTGTGCGCATCACCCAGTTCTACGCAACCAAGGCAACCCTACCTCGCGGAGAGAGCGCTCTGCTGTGTTACGGTGTCGAGAACGCATCCGCGGTGCGGATTACTCCAGCGGTCCCACACATCTGGCCGTCATTGAGCCGGTGTGTTTCGATAACGCCCGCGGTGGCCCTGCCACCGATAACGAAGACCCGTCCCCCGCGAGGCTCACACCGCAGATCGGCGGAGTCGATGTCCTTGACGCCAGATTGTTCCCACTCGGCACGACGGCCGTCACGTTCCGTTTCCAGGATGTGAGCGGGATCATAGGGTCCGCGCCCGCCAGCGTTACTGTCATCCTTGGGCGGCCCGCGATCTCCTGTACCGTGATTGCTAAAGGTCCTTACACCCCGGGCGTACTTTGGCTCGATTTGAGACTCACGAATACAGGATCGGGTCATGGCCGCAATTTCCGCATCGACCAGATTGTTCCGCGGACGCTTTCCGGCAGCGGGCAAGTGACGCTAGCCGCTCCACCTCCATGGCCGATTCGAGACCCTGAATACCGGTGCTTCTACCGTTGTGCGGCCGTAAGTGGAAGTCCCGTCAACGGTAACCCGCTTTTCGCTTACGGAGACCGGGTCGATCCAGAATCTGGCCGCTGCCAGCTACAGCTTCAGCCTGGCGGAGGCGGTGATCCCGTAGTAAACTTCGCCCGGCGGGGTTGGGCCACGTTGCCGAGCCGTTGGCCCTCTTTGACCGGCATCAAGGTACGATGAAAGCGGATACATGCACAATCCGGAAAAAAAGATTCTCGCCGTCGTCGCCGACCTCTTCTTCTCGGTCAAGATCGCCGAGACGGCCAAGAAGGCCGGTATTGCCCTTGAATTCGTCACTAACGGCGAGGCTGTCATGGGTAAGGCGAAGGACGGCCCATGCCTCATCATATTCGATCTCAATTTCGACGCCGTAGAGCCACTGCGGCTGCTGCGGGAGCTGAAGGCCGATACCGAAACGCGCGATATCAGCCTCCTCGGATACCTCTCGCACGTGCAAGCCGATCTCAAGCGCGAAGCGGAGGCCACCGGCTGCGACGCGGTCATGGCGCGCTCCGCGTTCTCGATGAACCTCCCCCAGATTCTGAAGCGGCACGCGGGCATTCCGTAGCGTCCGCGATCTATAATCCAGCAAGTGTCACTACCGCACTTTTGGAAGTTCCCGAATCCCGATATTCTGACGCTGTTCGCCGAGCGTCTGTTCCGCGCCGTCGTCATTCTGATCGCGGCGTGGATCCTGGATCGTCTCACACGCCTGTTGCTCGCGTCCGTCCGCGCCCATTTCATCGAAGCTATGAAGCGGCGTCCGCAGGCGGAGCTTACCTCTCAGGTCGAAATCGAAAAGCGCGCGAATACGATCAGCGAGATCTTCAAGAAACTGGTGGGAGCGATGATATGGGGCCTCGCCGTGGTCATGGGACTGCGCGAGATCGGCATTGACGTCCGGCCCATACTGGCGGGAGCCGGAGTGGTCGGCCTCGCAGTTGGCTTCGGCGCGCAGAACCTGGTGCGGGACGTTATCACGGGCCTGTTCATGCTCATCGAGAATCAGATCCGCATCAACGACATCGCGATTATCAATGGCGTAACGGGGCTGGTGGAAGAGATCAATCTTCGCACTACAGTGCTTCGGGCAGGCGATGGCGCGGTGCACGTCTTCCCGAACGGCGCAATCACCTCGCTCGCGAACCTCACTCTTCAGTATTCGTATTATGTGTTTGACGTCGAAGTCGCGTACAAGGAAGACTCGGATCGTGCGATGGAGGCAATCACCGCCACCGCGGCGGAGTTAATGCTGGAAGAGCCTTATCGCGACGCGATCCTCGCGCCGCTTGAAATGATGGGAGTCGACAAGGTTTTCGACGGCGCCGTTTTCATCAAGGCCCGATTTCGCACGCTTCCGAACAAGCAGTGGATCGTGGGGCGGGAGATGAACCGGCGAATCAAGAAGCGTTTCGACGAACTGAGCATCGCCGTTCCCAAGGGGAAGAAGGGCGAGAGTATTCGCGTGACGCTCGATCCGGCCGAACTCCGCGCCATCGTCCGGGAAGAGATTAAGGCGGAGCTTCGGCCGGACGCTCGGACTTGATCGACAGATCCGCCGCGGCTTTCCCATGCATCCGTCGAATCCTCGCGCGTAGATCGGCACTCCGCAGGACAGGTTGGCCGGCTCAATGATGGTACTGGAATTTGTCGCTTGAAAATTCCGACCGCCGCATGGCTCCGGAGAGACTCTTCGACTCAACGATAATGAGCGGCCCCTCGTAGAGCGTCCAGAATTCGGCCTCGGCAGCTCTGCACTTTACCGCATCCTTTGATGTGGCAATTACCGCGGCCACCTCGAAGGCCCTCATGTAGAGCTCAAGCTCTTTCTCCCAAAGGGGCTTCATGAATTCCCGGTCGCGCGCTTCGAGCTCCCGTTGCCATTGATGCGATTCGCTTCGCGGTTCTCGCCCTGCTGCACCGCATACTGAACGATGCCAAATGCGAATCCGGCGACGGCAAGAAGGGTGTGAGAGATGGAGCCATGCGCGGGAGCATCCGATTCTCAGGCGATAACTTTTCGATTTCAAGCGCTGTCTTATCATTCGAGTCCATTTGCGAGACTCCTTCACCATCTGTCTCCACGCTGCAGCGGCGCGATTCGCACGCCGTCGCGCATGAGGCGCTCTCGCACTGCCGCTGCAATGCTTGCGCTGCCAGGCGTGTCGCCGTGTATGCATAGGGTATCCGCGCCGCCACGGATGAGCATTAGCGCGTGACTGGCAGCTTCCGCGGGGTCGACGATCAGCGCATCGGCGTGAACCCGCGAGCGCAACGTGCCGTCGGATTCGTAGCGGCGATCGGCGAACGCTTCGCTCGCCACAGGAAAGCCGAGGCTTCGCCATGCATGGAGCATTACGGACTTCGCGAGACCTACGAGAGTCACGGAACCTGCGGCTCTCCGTACGCCGCGGGCAATGGCTTCCGCCACGCCCGGATCCCGCGCCGCTACGTTGTAGAGGGCCCCATGAGGCTTCACGTGTCTTAGCGGAGCGATTCGGGCAAGGGCGCGAACCTGCTCGAATACGGTTTGTTCCACTTCACCGTGCTCCATCGGCAGCACTGCGCGTCCGAAGTTTTCGCGGTCGGGATATCCCGGATGCGCTCCAATCGCAACTCCATGACGTAGCGCCAGTGCCACGGTCCGCCGCATTGAGGCTTCGTTCCCGGCATGCCCGCCACAAGCGATGTTCACCGACGTGAACAACGGCATGAGCGCCTCGTCGTCAACACCCGTTTCCTCACCCATGTCGCAATTGAGGTCGATCGTCATGTCAGTTCTCTACCCTTCGTTTCGGGCAGCAGCATCATTACCGCGCCGCCGGCCGCGAAGAAGGCCGAGGTAACGCCGAGGGCCGCGCCGATGCCGTGTGTCTCGGCGACCGCGCCCACGGTGAGCGGTGCCAGCGCTCCCGCCGCACGTCCAACGTTGTAGCACAGGCCCTGCGCGGTGGCTCGGATGCTCGATGGAAACAGTTCCGACAACATGGCCCCGAACACGCTGAAGTAGCCGTGTCCAAAGAATCCTACCAAAGGACCGAGCGCGAGCAGAAAACCGGGACGCGCTCCGAGTGAGCCGTAAACCGGAACCAGGATCGCGGCGGCGAAGACGAACACCAGGAACGTGGGCCGCCGGCCGAAACGGTCGGCGAAGAAACCGAAAAGCGTGTATCCAAAGAAAGCGCCGATCTGCATCGGGACAATCCACGCGGAGGAACGGAAGATGCTCAGACCCGCCCCGCCTTTCTCGACCGGACTCGACAGAAAAGCCGGTATCCAGGTGAACAGGCCCCAATAGGCGAACAGGATCAGCGTGGAGAGAAGGGCTGCAACGAGCGTGTTTCGCACAGGCAACGCGGCGAGAGAGAACCCTCGCGCAGGCTTCCAGTTCGGTGGTTCGGAAACCGCACGGCGAATCCACGCCGCGAGCAACGCCGGGGCCAAGCCCAGCATGAACAACGGACGCCAGCCGTACCTGGGGAGGACGAGCGCGGCCAGGACGGCTGCAAGAATATAGCCGATGGCCCAGCCCGACTGCATGAATCCGATGGCCTTCCCGCGATGCCGCGCCGGCCAGGTTTCCGACACCAGCACGGAGCCCGCCGACCACTCGCCGCCGAGTCCGAAGCCGACCAACGTTCTCCAGAGGACCAGTTGAGCGACGTTTTGCGAAGTAGCGGTGAGGGCGGTGAAGACGGAGTAAGTAAGGATGGAATAGACGAGTGCGCGGGCGCGCCCGAAGCGGTCGGCGAAGATCCCGAAAACCGCGCCGCCGAAAGCGGACGAAAAAAGGGTGGCCGATGCAAGTGCACCGGCCACCCTGGAGCTAAGTCCAAACTCGCTCTGAATCGCCGTGAGCGCGAAGGCGTATAACATCACGTCCATCGCGTCCAGCATCCAGCCAAGCTGGGCTGCGAACAACGTCTTCCATTGCGCGGGCTGAATATCGGAAAACTGCCCGCGCAGCACTTAAGGAGCTAGAACCGGATCATCAACGTCAGGTTCATGAGCGGCTGCCCGCCGAGCGAAGCCGTGCGCGGATCGTCGCCCAGCTTGCCGAAGTTTCTCGGATTCCTGAAATCGACGCCGGTGGTCGGGCCGGTGAAGTTATAGGTCTTAAGCGCGTTCTGGAAGTCCCATCGAAGCTGAGCGCTAAACCGTTCATTAACCATAACGTTCTTCTGCGCCGAAACCTGGGACCAAAGCAAACCCGGACCCGTAATGATATTGCGGCCCGCGTTGCCAACTTTGAAGTTGCAATTCCCGGGGTTCACCGCCGTTGTCACGTTGCCGCAGCCACCGGGCCACGCGAACGCGTTGATGTCGACGACGGCCGGCCGGTTCTGTAAAGTGAAGCGGTCCGGACCGCCGTTTTCCCACTTGCTCATGTCGACCTTAGGGGTACCGACGATGTCCGGGCGGGCCGACCCGGCAAACCCCGGATAGTAGTTATAGGGGCTGTTGGCGAAGGAGAAGTTGAGCGGATTTCCGGTCTCAGCGGTTTGAATCCAGGAAATCTCCCAGCCTCCAATCAGGACGTTCTTCAACCCGCCCGAATTGGCCCATTTCTTTCCCTTTCCAAACGGCAACTCGTAGTTCACGACGGCGAGCCACCGGTGGCTACGGTCATAACCGGCGCGGCCCTTTTCGAGCCCTCGGTTCTGGATGGGCGCGACGCCCGACCCCGAGTTGTCGGTATCCTGGCTGTCGATGGTCTTCGAAAACGTATAAAACGTGTTGAAGAAGAAACCGCGGGACAAGCGTTTTTCCAGCTTAATCGTGCCGGAGTGAAACGTCGAGTGGCCGAAATTTGAGCGTAGCGGGACATCACCCATGTGCGTATAAGGACGGTAATTCTGCGCCGCCGCGAATACCTGGCCCTGAAGGGTTGCATTGCCCGACGCGAAGTCGACCGGGAACGTGTTGGTCTGCCAGTTCTCGATCAGTCCGACGCCGGCTGAACCCTGATAGCTGGCCTCGATGACGTAATCCCTGAACAAGGAGTACTGGACGCTGCCGTGCCAGTTCATGACATACGGATTACGCAGAGCCGAATCCCACTGCGCCGCTCCGCGAGAGCCGAAGTTGGTCCCGACGAAAGGCGCGGAGCCATCGGCCCGAGTCACGAAAGCGGAAGGCTTGGTACCCTGGCTGATTCGATAAATCGGGGTCGGATCGCCGGGAGCTGCCTGTTGGTTTGCGATGGCCACGTATTCGTCATACTGTCCGCGGCCGGCGGGGAACTTGACGTCGACCGTGTAGAACCCAAAGCCTCCGCGCAACACGAATTTCTCCTTCGGATGCCAGGCAAGGCCGAGACGCGGATTAAAGTTGTTGCTGTCGCGCCGGTTCAAACCGCTCTTCGGATGGACGATGGCGCCGGCGAGCCCCGTGATTTCGTCGCGGGCGGCCGGGTCGAAGTTGGACATCAGACCGTATTTGGTGTTAAACGGACTCTCATTGGAGTACCGGACACCCCAATTGACGGTGAGCGTGGGTGAGAACTTCCAATCGTCCTGGAAATAAAAGCTGTGGACGGAGGAGCGCGGAAGCCAACTGGTGAGCTCGCTGCGGAAGACCGCCTGGGATACGTAGCCTGTTAGAAAACCGGCAAAGGTGTTTCCCGTGTTGGGAGCGAGAGCTCCGTTGGATTGCAGGCCGGCCGTCACGCCCGCAAACGAGTACTGCGCCGGGTTGGCGAAGGTGGCCGAATTCAGCCGGAAGCGGAGTACGTCGTAGCCGGCCTTGAAGGCATGCGTGCCTTTGATAACCGACAGGTCGTTGCGGAACGAAAGCGTTTCGTTCACCGTTTGGTTAGGAGACGCGCCGTAAATACCGTAGATCGTATCGGCCGCATAGCGGTTGGTAGAGCCGCCGCCGAAGCTGGGGACCAGTTCGGGACCGGCGTTGGGGATGCCGAGCTTCTGCGCCCAGTTGTCCCCAAATCCGGGAATGGAAGTCTCACTGAAACGGCGGTAGTAGCCAACGCGCGCGTCATTGACGATGTTGGGGCGTAGTATCCAGGTGCCGCCCGCCGAGATGTTCCGGTTGTGGGATGGAGCGTTGCGCCCCTGGGAGGCGTCAAACTGGCCCATGTCTTCCCGGATGTTGATCGGACGGCCTCGCCCATTGAACCGGTTCTCGGTCAGGCTTCCATAAATCTTGAAGGCCGTGCTGAACTGGTGATCGAGACGGAGATTCCAGTCGTCGAAGAAGACGTTTGCGAACTCGTCGGCGAGCAGGTTGCCGTTCGGCCCAAGCGAGTTATAGGTGCCTTCGCGGTTCGGAGAGACCCAGGGGTTGATCGCGATGAGGTTCCGCGCCACCGGATCGAATCGATTCGCCGGAACGATGTTGCCGGGGAAGGGGTCTCGCGCCCAGTTCCCGCTGATGTCGCGGCGAGTGGAAGCTGGATCGAAGAGCGCATTGGCGGCGACGCCTGGGAAGTTGAAATTTCCGCCCTTCATCAAATCGGTCGGGGTGGTGGCGTCCACCTGCGCCACTTTCTTCTCATGCAGCCGCTGATAGCCGATGAAAAAGAACGTCTTGTTCTTAACGATGGGGCCGCCCACGTTGCCGTCCGGCATCATGAAGAAGACGGGTACGCCGTTCGGACGTCCCGGCGTGGGCTGAGAGGTTTTGATCTTGTCGTAGAACAGGCGGTGCTGCATCCTGCGGGTGCGGCCATACCAGGACGCCATGCCGTGAATCTCGTTCGTGCCCGATTTCTTTACGACACTGATGACTCCGCCCGCCGAATGGCCGTATTCGGCCGGCGGGACCGTGGTCAAGACTTTCACTTCGGCGACGGAGTTCAGTAGCGGTTTGATGGTCGCCGTCCCACTCTGCTGGTCGTTTCCGTTTACGCCATCTTCGAAGATTCCGATGGAACCGCTACGCTGCCCAGCCAAGTGATAGGAGCCGAGGTCCCCGCCATAGGCATACCCTTGGCTCGTCATGCCGGGCACCAGGTTCAACGTCGAATTAATGTACCGTTGGTAAAGCGGCATGTCGTAAAGGACCGTGCCACTCATCAGCATACCCGTCGCCGAAGTTTCGGTTTCAAGCAGCGATGCGGCGCCGGTGACTTCGACCGATTCGCTCACGTTGCCGATCTGAAGCACGAAGTCCACCGCCAAGGTATCGCCCGTGCGCAGCTCGACCTCGTCGCGGACGGACTTCTTGAAGCCCTGCGCCTCCGCCGAAACCCTGTACATGCCGGGGTTCAGCGAGAGGACGCGGTACAACCCGTCCTCGTTCGCCGTCGACTTGAATGTGAAGTTCGTACTTAAATGAACCACGGTCAAAGAGGTGCCTGGCACTACAGCACCCGTCGCATCGGTGACACGGCCGGTCATTGTCGAGGAGCCGATCTGAGCCGTAGCAGGCAATGCGGCCAACAGGCACGCAAGCAGCAAAGAAATGTAGCGTAGTCTTTTCATTTTATCCCTCCAAACTGTTCGGACCCCTGTCCTGACGCGATTTTACGACTGGAGCAATTATAAATCCGCGAGGGATGGGCATGTCAAGCGGGGTGCGTATCATCGTATCATTCGTATCATTATTCTGGGGACCACGCGGTTCTCGATGAGACCACATCCCGGATAGACGAGGGTCTCGCGTGGCCTAAACTTACCGTTGTCCTGGCGCGGCGGAAAATGGTCAAAAACGCCCGGCTTCGGATGGCATGGGCACGCTTTTCGGCGGAACTTCGCGGGCTTCGCGGTTCACAGGGGACTGGGCGGAGTGTCCGGAAATGGGATTAGCGTCGTTTCGCATTTTTTGTTCCCGCTCGATTGGGCGGCTGAGCGGAACGGGCTTGGGAGCGACGGAGACTTCGGTTAAGTCTTTATTTACGGTCAGGTTGACGCTGTCCGCGGACGATGGAGATGCAGATGTGGGCGGCGCGGATATATCCTTTGCCGGCCGATTTTCTTCGATCGAGGTTGCTTCGAGGCGGGCGTCCTCGCGCAGGAGCAGAAGGTTGTCCATGGCGCGCTGGAAATTCCGCTGGAGACGGGCTTCGTAGCGGTGGACCAGGTTGAGCCCGGGCGAAAGGGAGAGGTAGGCGAAGGCTTTGGCGGTGCGCGAAACGACGTTCGGGTCGCGCTCGCTGAAGAGCTCGGACTGAATGAGTTCTTTCTCGATCGACCAGGCACGGCGCATGCGCCACCAGGAGGAAACCATTTCTTCGATGAGACCGGCTTCGATGCCGTCGGTGGGGAGGAAGCGGTCGAGGAACTGACGGTGGAGTTTGCTGAAAACTTCGGTGTCTTCGCCTTTGAGGAGGATGGACGTGGCGAGAAGACCATGGCGGTAAGCGTTCATAGCGGAACGCGCGATGCCGGCGGGAGATTTTCGTCCCTTGGCAAGAGCGCCGTTGGCACGGGCAGCCTTCAGTTTACGTTGAGAACTCATAAGTGGAATTACCTTCCGGAAACAGAGTACACCCGGGTGGTGGTGGGGTTACGGGGGAGGTATCGGTATCGGGTGGAGTTGGATGGGAACGAGTTTGAGCGGAGAGACTGTTTTTTGCTGGGGGCGGAGCCATGACCGGTTCCCTTGGAAACGGGAAGAAATATTTCAAAAAGGCTGTGACTGGGGGCGCGTGGAGGGGTTGAAGCGTGGGGAAATCTCTTTGCGATTCGGTCGCGCCCCAGGCGCCGATCTCAGGCCCCGGCTTCAGCGGCATCTCAACTATCCCAACATTTCTCTTGCGCGGCGCGGAAAAACCCGAGTAACATTTTGTCCCATGCTCCGCTTTTTCGCCCTCAATCGAAAGGCCGACCCGGTCGGGATACGATTGAGGCTCCAGACAGCGTTCAAACGAGCCGCGTATTGCTCCGCGGGGCGCGGAAATGCCTTGACGATCCGTGGAATTTGTCGCCGGGTGTCGCAGGGCAAGGACCTCTTGCGAGGCCGGCAGCATCGAAAAACCCAGGTGGCGTAACCGGCCGCGCTTCGCACGGCAGGCGGGCGGAAGCGCCCGCCCCAACCCGCGCTGCACGTTTTTCATGAAAATTCGCGGGACGCCGCGGCCCTCCCCAACAGGATCGAAAAACCCTACCGCTGGCCGTGTCCGACGGGCGGCGAAAACCAACGGCCGACAAGAGACGCTCGTCTGCCCCGCGGCACTCTGCACGTTTTTCATGAAATTTCACGGGCCGCCGCAGCCCTCCTCAACAGGATTCGTAGCTCCGCGAAAACCAAGTGAGCTTGTGGGCTATGAGCCCGCCCCGCCGAGCGCCTGCCGCAGCCTGAGGAGCGGCGCTTCCGCTACTGAACCGCGTTATCCCCAAAACTGATAAGCACGCTGTCAAGCAGATGCTATCCTTGACTCGCACTTTGCTCGCTATTCTCATCGGGATCCGTTTGACCCGTAACCCCGCCCCGGCATAGAATGGCGGTCGGGAGAACATCTAAATGACGGCGAGTGGGAAGCGAGACTTCGAAGCCCTGATGATCCCGGCGGCACTATGCTTAGGTCTCGCCGTAATCGGTTCGGCGGCCGCCGCGGATACGAAGGTCTTCTCCGGCGGACGCATTTTCGACGGTACCGGGAAAGCTGTGATCGAGAACGGCACCATCGTGGTCCAGGATGGGAGAATCGCCGCGATAGGTTCTTCCCGCAAGGTGAAGGCTCCGAAAGGTGCGCGGACGATCGACGTACGCGGCAAAACCATCACGCCGGGCCTTATCAACACCCATGGGCACGTCTCGGATGTGGAGGGAAAACGGACGGGCGCCACCGAGGAAGGCGTCATCAATCAACTTGCGCTATTCGGCCGTTACGGAATCACCACGGTCGTGAGCCTGGGCGGCGAGGAACCCGCGGCCTTCAGGGTGCGCGAAGCGCAGGCGACAGCTCCGCTCAACCGTGCCAGGATCTTCCTGGCGGGAACCGTGATCACGGCGAAGACGCCGGAGGAAGGGCGGCAGATGGTCGATAAATCCGCCGACGCGAAACCGGATTTTATCAAGATTCGGGTCGACGATAACCTTGGAACCACTCAGAAGATCCCGCCCGACGTCTACCGAGCCGTGATCGATCAAACGCACAAACGCGGATTGCGGCTGGCTGTTCACTACTATTACCTGGATGACGCGAAGGATCTGGTCCGCTCCGGCGCGGATATTCTGGCGCATAGCGTCCGGGATAGGCCCGTCGACGATGAATTCATCTCACTCGTGAAGAAGAACAATATTCCGTACTGCCCAACGCTAACTCGCGAATTGTCGACCTTCGTCTACGAGGACACGCCGGCTTTCTTCACGGACCCGTTCTTCCTGCGCGAAGCGAGCACACAGGTGATGGCGGGTTTGAAGGAACCGGCGCGCCAGCAGACGTACCGGACCAACAAACTCGGCCAGGCGTACAAGGCGGCGCTTCCCACGGCCAGGAATAATCTGAAGAGACTGTCGGAAGCTGGTGTCCGCATAGTTATGGGCACCGATTCCGGCGCGAACGCTTCGCGCTTCGAGGGCTACTTCGAGCATCTTGAAATGCAGATGATGGCGGACTCCGGGCTGTCGCCGGAGACAATCCTAATCTCGGCGACAGGCGGCGCGGCCAAAGCGCTTAAGCTCGAAGGCATCGGAACCCTGGAGAAGGGGAAGTGGGCCGATATCGTCGTGTATGACAAGAATCCGCTTGAGGACATCGGCAACACGAAGTCAATTGTTGGGGTCTACATTGCGGGTAACGAAGTAAGAAGGTAAACGCGCTCCGCGAGGGGTGCGGTTCGCGAGGTGCGCTTCGCGAGGTGCGCTTCGCGAGGTGCGCTCCGCGAGGGGTGCGGTTCAATCATCCGGCTGAAGGCGGATTGATTCCCATCTCAGGCAGCGTCATCTTGTCGTTGGTCTTCCTCTGAAATTCCTCTATCCTGGTCCGCAACTTCCGCACTGTGGCGGCCTGCTCGGGCTTGTAGTAGAGATTGTTCATTTCGAGCGGGTCCTTGTTGCGGTCAAACAGCATGCAGGCGTCGGTATCGTGGAGCACCATCTTCCATCCATCCGGCGTAACCACCGTGCGAGCCCGCGGACCAGCCTCGGCCGGGTCGCGGTTCCACTCGATAAAGATGTCAGCAGGTTTCCGCTTTCCCAGAAGCGTACTGGTCAGTGTCTGGCCGGAGAGTCCGCTCACGTCCTTCTTACCCATCAGGTCGAGCAGCGTCGGGACCATATCGATATGGCTCACGGGCTGAGGGATGTGATGCGGCTTCTGATTTCGGAATGGCACGCGCAGCAGGAACGGCACATGCACGGCCTCCTCGTACATGACAGACTTCGCTATCAAAGAGTGCGAACCCATCATCTCGCCGTGGTCCGAGGTGTGGACGATAATCGTGTTCTCCAATTGCCCGGACGCTTCAAGCGCCCACAGAATGCGCCCCCACGCCTGATCCACCAGGGAGCACAACCCCGCATAGTTGCGGTGCATCCGGTGCCAGCCTTCGGCCTTCGTCAGATCGAAACTTTCACCCCTGTCGCGGGCAAAGCCCTCGCGGCGCTTCTTATAGGCAATAGGCTCCGGCCCAGCCGGAACACCCGGATAGTTCTTCTGGAGCGGCGCTTCCTCCGGCGTGTGCAGATCGTTCAGCGCGCTCGAAAAGGGCGTGTGCGGCTCGAGCGTGTTCACGTAGAGCATCCACGGTTCGCCGCGATTCTTCAGAATGAACTTCTCGGCTTCCTGCGCAAGGAACGAGGGCTTCGAGTGCTCGACCGGAACTTTGGTGGCGAAGTTTCGCGTGAATGAGTTCGGGTTCCTCCGATCCTCCGGCTTGTAGCCTTGGCTCAGCAGGAAATTGTGGTAGGCGCTGCGCGTGGTCTTATCCCGCCCCTCCGAGTAATAGGACTGGTAGATGCCGTCCTCAATCGCCCGCCATTCCTCGAAGCCGCGTTGCGCGAAGATTTCGTCTCCAAGGTGCCACTTGCCCATGTATCCGGTGCGATAGCTCGAATCGTCAAGCAACTCGGGCATCGTCTTGACGCCGGAGGACAGACGAATGTTGTTGTGAAGGCACCCGTTCTGATGGGGCCACGTGCCCGTCATTACGCACGAACGCGCTGGCGTGCAGACGGGTTGCGCGTCATAGCAGCGGTCGAAGACCACGCATTCCGCGGCAAGTTTGTTCCACACGGGGACGCGATAGCGCGTGTTGCCGTAAACGGCCATCGAATCGGCACGTTGCTGATCGGTCCAGAGAAAGAGCAGGTTCGGCTTGTCGCCCGGCGTGCGCCTGGCGCGAAGAATTCCCGGGGCGGCGGAAACTCCGCCCAAGGCTTGGAGTGCGGTGCGGCGTGTGGTCATTCGTAGATTATTCCACTTTGGCCGGTGCGTGAACGGGCGGCGTGTAAGTGTGGCCGCGTTCGAGAGTAGTGCGCTAAATCTGTGTGGCCGGGCCGAAAGGGAAGGCGCACTCACCGGCCTTTCGGCGGATCGTTCGGCGTAGTTTCAATTGCGCCCTTTGTCTTCACTAGCGCGGCTTTCTTCGCCTGCCAAGTAGGGTCGCGAACCTCTCCGAATTGTTGCTCGTAGACCGCGAGATGTCGAACTAGATTCATGGCGAGAATGGCTGCATGCTCTGGCGGCATGACGACACCAACGCGCGCTTCAACCTGCCCGTTAGGCATTGCCTCCGCGAATCCGATGCGAAAATCCAGGAGCGAAATGGAGAGCGAGGCACAGTTCGAATAGATGTAGCTGGTAGGGAAGGGGATTTCGACCCCTACATCTCGATGCTTCGGTTCACTGGGATCACGTTCTTGAGGAGTAGGGTTGTCAGTAGTCATAGGGTCATGCCGCCTTCTCAGGCAATTCGGTCCATCGCATTGGCTCTGGAGGAGGGGTAGACACAAAAACGTTCCGGAGCCGCTGTGGTTCTGAGATCGACTTTACCCTGACGGTTTCCCCTAGTCCACGCACCTGTGGCCCCGGATTGAAAGTCGCCACCGATTCATATCTCATCGCCGATGAATGAATAGGTTCGCTTTCCCTAAACCCCGGATCATTCTCGAAACTGGGAATATCGAAGGACTCCGGGTCGAACTTTGTAGACCACCGGACTAACTCGCTGAATGGGACGAAACGTACTGCCAATCCACAGTCGAAAGCCTCAGCCAGCCTACGAAGTGTTTCGATATTTGGCCTGGTACGTCCTGCGGTCATCAAGCCTGAAATTCTAGGTTGAAGCATCCCGGTCATTTCGGCGAGCCATTCCTGTGTCTTGCCACGGGCTTTAAGCAAAGCGCGGATTTGGAAGGGAATACCGACGCTGATCTGCGATGAGACAAATGCTTTTCGGTACTCGTGATCGCTCAGTTTCTCCACAAGTTTAGAGGTCATACTCAGTAGTTGTCGCTTCTCTTGTTTCAATCTGCTCTTTATTCTTCTTAGCGGTGCGGAATGCGTCCGGCGGATCGTAGATTTTCTGCTTATGGGTACATCCGACCAACGCGTACCACACTCCTTCGCGGAAAAACCCTAATAGCCGATGCTGTTTGTCTTGGGAAAACCATCGGAGTTCCCCAATTCCTTTAAGTCCCTTTAGGTGCGGTCGATAGTGCGGCATCTGCCAGTCTTTCATCTTGCGCATGTTTGACAGAAATGCATCCGCGTCTGCCCTTTCCGGTTTAGACAAATCGGCATACCAGTCCGCGATCTTGTTCCTATTGCCGCCTCCGGGCGAACAATAGCAGCGGATTGGCGTTTGCCATGCACCCATGAGAATATCACAAAAACATTATACCGGCAAGCGTTTTCCGCCTCGCTCGTATTCTTTTTGTGTTATATTGGTACGGTAAACGAAAACAAGGGTCAGCAATCGTGAGTCGCAAAACTGGAACTACTGGCCCTTTTGTGCTTTCCGTGGCGACGATGCTTGTCCCACACCCGCCGCCAGAACAATAACACCCCGGCAGAGGCGCTAACCTCCACCGGGGCTAAGATCCACACGACCGAAGCCGCGCAGACTCGCAATCTCATTATGTGGCTTTCGGTTGTGGAACTCAATAGGAGATTTCACATTGACGTGCCACAACCGCCGGATCGAATGCAAGCGCCACGGTAAAGACCGCAAGGGGAAGCGGCGGTTCCAGTGCCGCCAGTGCTCGAAGACGTTCCAGATGCCCCAGGAGAAGCCGCTAGACGGCATGTACCTTCCCATTGAGAAGGCTGAAATGGTTCTTCGGATGATGCTGGAAGGTAGCAGCATCGCAAGCATCGAACACCTCACCGAAGTGCACCACGGCACAATCCTCAAGCTTCTCGTGCTGGCGGGTGGGAAGTGCGATCGGATCATGGGCGAGAAGGTCCGCAACGTTCAAGTTCGAGACGTGGAAGCCGATGAAGTCTGGAGCTACATCCAGACAAAGGAAGCGCGTTCGCCCTGAATGACGATCAAAACTTACGCGATTGCTATGCGTTTGTCGCAATCGCACGGCATTCGAAGCTGGTTCTGAATATCGCCATGGGCATGCGCGGTCAAGCCACGACCGACGTCTTCAATAGAAGGCTTGCGTCAGGCAACCGCGCCGTCACGCTTCCAGATCACGACGGACGGCTTCGCGCCTTATCGTTCAGCCATTTCAAACACCCTTGAAGACGGTTGCGATTTTGCCATGCTCATCAAGGTCTATCGGGCCACGCCGGAAGGTGAGCGCCGCTATCCCCCCGCTGAAATCCAGTCCGTGGAGGTAGTCCCAGTCATGGGCCGACCCGATCCAGAACGCATTTGCACTTCGATTGTTGAACGGAGCAATCTCAGCCTGCGAATGGGAATCCGCCGCTTCACGCGCTTGAAGAATGCATTCTCGAAAAAAGTGGGAGAACCACTGGGCCGCCGTCTCGCTGTGGTACACGTTCTATAATTTTTGCCGGATCCATAAATCGCTTCGCGTCACTCCTGCCAAGGAAGCGGGAATCGCCGATCATATTCGGACTGTCCGTGAACTCTTGGAAGCAGCGTAAGATTTCGAACCACACACTTTTAGCGCACTACCCGCGTTCGAGCACAGGCCGATGCGGTTGTGCTATCTTACAGACGAGCGCCTCTGACTACTAACGCCACCCGGTAACGTCTTCTTCGCGGCCCCCGCTCGCAGCCGAAGTGTGTCTTTCGAAGGAGAATAGAATTGAATCCCAAATGGCAAGTTGATTTTTTCCGTGGAGTCGCGCTGGATTTTTGGCGCCTCGCCACGCCAGTGGAGCAAATCCGCTCCGAAGTCGAATTTCTGCAACGCCTCTTGCGCGCGACCGAATCGTCGCACCTGCTCGACGTTCCGTGCGGAAACGGACGCCACTCTGTCGAGTTGGCCGGAAGGGGACACCGTGTTACAGGAGTGGACCTGAGTGAAGAATTCATCGAGGAGGCAAGGAACGCCGGCGCGGGACTCCCGGCGCGATGGGTTTGTGGCGACATGCTCGATCTCCCCTGGCAGTCCGAGTTCGACGGCGCATTTTGTTTTGGGAACAGCTTCGGCTACCTCGATTCAGATAACGCCCGCCGGTTCCTGAAAGCCGTGGCCGCCACGCTTAAGCCGGGGGCCCGCTTCGTTGTGCAAACAGGGATGGCGGCCGAGTCTGTTCTGCCCGGCCTCTTGCAGAAGCGCTGGCACAAGATGGGGGACATTCATGTGATGAGCGAGAACCAGTATCATCCGCGCGAAGGCCGTCTCGACATTCAATACACGTTCATTCGCGACGGCGTAACGGAGACGCGGCCATCGAGCAGCTATGTCCTGACCGTCAACGAGATCTGCCGGATGCACAGCGAAGCGGGACTGGAACCGGTGGAACTTCTCGGCTATGACGCGACGGGCCCCTTTCAGCTTGGCTCTACCGGGCTGATCCTGGTATCCGCAAAGTCCTGAATCGCGGACGGAAAGGCCGTGGGGGCGAAACGGCGCCGTCAATCGTGAGAAACTTAACGGCTATGAGCCGATCACTTTTCGACAAGCGTTCGTTCTTCGCCCTCGCGCTTCTCCTGGCTCCGGTCGCGCCCTCGCTGACCGCGCGGAGCGTTTCATCGTACTTCCCGCCTCGCGGCAAATGGGAGAGGAAACAACCCGCGGCGGCCGGCATGGATGCCGCGAAGTTGAAACAGGCGGTTGAGTACGCGCAGGCCAACGGCAGCGACTGGGATTTCGCACGGGACCAGGCCCGCACGTTCGGCGCTCCTCTCGGACCATTGCCAAAGCAGCGTTCCGCGACCAACGGCATCATTCTGCGGCACGGTTACGTGGTCGCGGAGTTCGGCGACACGAAGACGAACGACCCGGTTTATAGCGTCGCGAAGAGTTTCCTCTCGACCGTGTGCAGTGTCGCCGTTGCAAAGGGGCTGATCAAGGACGTAAACGATCCCGTGGCGAAGTACATCCACGACGGCGGCTACGATTCGGCGCACAACGCCAAGGTTACCTGGAAACATCATCTCCAGCAGACCAGTGAATGGGAAGGCGCGCTCTGGGGCAAGAATGCGGACTTCGTAGGCGCCGATGCGTTCGGCAGAGGCGAGCGGAAACCGCGCGCGATTCAGGAGCCCGGATCGTTTTACGAGTACAACGACGTACGCATCAACCGGTTTTCCCTCTCGCTGCTGCGGTTGTTCGGCAAGGGACTTCCCGAGGTTCTGAAAACCGAGATCATGGACCCGATCGGCGCTTCGGCGGATTGGCGGTGGGTGCCATACAACAATTCCACCGTCGAGACCGGCGGGCGGAAGGTGGCATCGGTGAGTGGGGGCACACGCTGGGGTGGCGGGTTGTGGATCAACTCGGAGGATCTGGCGCGGTTCGGCCTTATGATTCTCAACGATGGGAAGTGGGATGGACGGCCAGTGGTTTCCAGCGAATGGTTGAAGGACGCGGTCGCGCCAGGCGCGCACGGTCCGGACTACGGCTACCTCTGGTGGCTCAACACGAAGAAGGAGCATTGGCCAAGCGCGCCCACATCGAGTTTCGCCGCGTTGGGGAATGGATCGAACACCATTTGGATAGATCCCGAGCACGACATCGTCTTCGTCTGGCACTGGCACAAAGGCGAGGCGATGGATGGAATGATTCAGCGAATTCTCGCGGCGGCGACGGGCGAGTAGGCCGCGGCACTGCACGGCCCTGGCAGCGGTCGAGACGTTCTTCAACCTGGAACCGAGTCTCAGACCGCTGGATCTGGTGGCGATCGAAGGAGACATTCCCGATACGGTAGAGATTCGCAGACTTGATCCGGCCAGTCTTCCGGCGGACTGGCGCGGAACGAGAGACGAATCCTTGCGCCGGATTGGAGACGGGTGAGCCATTTGGATCTGACGCGCGGATGTTCGGGTGACCGGAACTTCGGAGCTTCCGGAGCTTCCATCGGCCGTTGCGGAACCCATACCGGCGGTGGTAACCTCTGGCTCAGGAGACTCAATGCGCATCACCACTCTGCTACTGCTGTTTACGGCGTTCGGCCTGCAGGCCGCGACGCACCTTAAGGTCGGCGACACCGCCCCCGATTTCACGCTTCCCTCGACGGCCGGCAAGCCCGTGAAGCTTTCTGACTTCAAGGGCAAGAAGAACGTGGTCCTCGCGTTCTTCCCCGCCGCGTTCACCGGTGGCTGAACGAAGGAAATGACGGGATACCAGGCTGGTATCCAAAAATTTACCGACACCGAAACCGAAGTGTTCGGCGTCAGCACCGATAACACTCCTTCGCAGAAGGCGTTCGCGGAGCAGTTGAAATTGAGTTTCCCCATCCTCAGCGATTTCGTAAACCGTAAAGTATCCACCGACTATGGCGTCCTGGTGGCGGAGCGCGGCTTCTCCAGCCGCACGACCTTCGTGATCGACAAGGAAGGCAAGATCACGTTTCTCGAAGAAGGTAACTCGGCCGTCGATATCACAGGCGCCGCAACGGCCTGCAGCAGGCTGAAGCACTAAAGAAGCGAAAACCCCTGAGTGGGCAGGCCTCCAACTTGCCCACTTTCAATTTCCGCGAGTTCCGCCCGCCTCTCCTTTCCACGAGTTCAGCCGATAAGCTGGATGGTGATGCAACAGCTCCCACAGAGTGTCAATATCGATGTATGCTATCGCGAAGAGCTTTGTTGACCCTGCCGGCTTCGGCCGCGCTCGCCGGTCAAGTGCAAGGGCCGCCCCGAACTTCACCGGGATCCCAAAAGATGCATCTATGCGTCCATCAGACTACCTCGGCCGCGGCGGGCTACAGGAAGTCGCTCGAAGGGTATTCGAAGGCGGGCATCCGGTTCGTGGAAGTAATCCCCCAGCATGTAGACGAATTCGTGAAGCAGGAGGGAATGCCCGCGGCACGCAGGCTGCTGGCGGACCTTGGAATCAAGGCCGCGTCGAGCGGGGGCGTGCGCGGACTGGCGGAGCCGAATCCGAAACGCGCCGAAGCGATCGAGCAACTGAAAGCCCGTGTGGCGGTTTGCGCGGAACTTGGCGTGGACCGCATGGTGTGCCCGTGTGGCACGACCGAAAAATACACCCTAGACGACTACAAGCGCGGCGTCGAGAACCTCAGGGAAGCCGGGGAAATCGCGAAGCCGTACGGTGTCGCCTTGATGGTCGAATTCATGCGCGGATCCACGTTCATCGGCACTTTACCGACCTCACTCGACATGACGCGCCGGGCCGCCCACCCGTTCGTCAAGCCGATGTTCGATTTCTATCACTTCTGGGCCGGCCTCAGCCGCTTCGAAGACATCGAACTGATCCGGGAAGGGGAAATCCATCACGTGCATTTTCAGGATGTGCCAGACATCCCCCGCGAGATGCTCGACAACGGCACGCGGAACATCCCGGGCGAGGGCATCGTTCCGCTCGAAAAAACTCTGCGGGCGCTCGACCGCAAGGGATACCGTGGTCCGATATCGGTCGAGCTGTTCTATCCCGAATTGCAGAAGGCCGATCCGTACGAAGTCGCGTCGCGGATCCGGAGGCAGTCCGAGCCGATCATGCGGCGCGCGGGTGTGGCTTGAAAATACGCGTCGAGAACCTTTCTCGCGTCTTCAGCTCCGGCGGAGAGAAACTTGTGGTCCTCGACAGGATCAACCTGGAGATTGAGCCGGGGGAGCGCGTGGCTCTTATCGGCGAATCCGGATCCGGCAAATCGACGCTCTTGCACCTTTTGGGAGGCCTGGAGCGTCCAACAAACGGGAGCATCTATTTTGGAGAAACGCGAGTCTCCAGTCTTGCCGCCGCGGAACTGGCGGATTTTCGAAATCGCACGATCGGGTTCGTCTGGCAGATTCACTACCTTCTGCCGGAGTTCACGGCCTTGGAGAACGTCATGATGCCGCTGCTGATTCGCGGCACGCCGCGCGGCGAGGCGGAGTCCGCCGCGCGCGCAAGGCTCAATGAGACCGGTCTCGGGCGGCGAGCCGGACATCGCTCGGGAGAGCTTTCAGGCGGTGAGCAGCAGCGTGTGGTGCTGGCCCGCGCCCTGGCGGGTAGTCCCCGGGTGCTGCTGCTCGACGAGCCTACCGGTAATCTGGACCACAAGACAGGGGAGGCAATTTTCGCTCTTCTCGAAGAGTTGCACGCATCGCACAGGTTCACGTCGGTTTTTGTCACGCACAGCCGTTCTCTGGCTGCCCGATGTGATCGTATACTAAAGATAGAGGGTGGTGGTCTGTTCGCGGTTTCGTCATCCAGCGCGCGGACGGCCGGTCATCCCGGAGCAGGTAGCAGCTTGGGGGCCTAATGTTCGAACGTTATACGGAAAAGGCGCGCCGGGTAATTTTCTTTGCCCGTTACGAGGCGAGTCAGTTTGGCAGCCCTTATATCGAGACGGAGCACCTGCTGCTGGGCTTGCTCCGCGAGGATAAGGCGCTTGCGAACCGGTTTCTGCGGTCGCACGCGGCCGTCGAGTCGATTCGCAAGCAGATTGAAGGACAAACCACAATCCGGGAGAAGGTCTCGACCTCCGTCGACCTGCCACTGAGCCATGAGTGCAAGCGCGTGTTGGCTTACGGGGCGGAAGAGGCCGAACGCCTGGGGCACAAGCACATCGGCACGGAACATTTGCTACTCGGGCTGCTGCGTGAGGAGAAGTGCCTCGCCGCGGAAATATTGCACGAGCGCGGCCTGCGCCTTTCGACGATCCGGGAGGAGCTACAGCGTGCACAGCACGAGAAGGTTTCCGCGAACCGGCCAAAGGAAAGCTCGTTGCTTTCCGAATTCAGCCGCGACCTCACGCAGGCAGCGCTAGACGGCTCGCTCGACCCTCTGATCGGGCGCGATCATGAACTTGAACGCGTGGTTCAGATCCTGTGCCGCCGCACGAAGAATAACCCCGTGCTCATCGGGGAGCCGGGCGTGGGCAAGACCGCAATCGTGGAGGGCCTCGCCCAGCGCATTTCCGACGGCGAAGTTCCCTCGTTCCTTGCCGACAAACGAATCCTGGCTCTCGACCTTTCGCTGATTGTGGCCGGCACCAAGTATCGAGGCCAGTTTGAAGAGCGGCTCAAGACCATCATGAAAGAGCTGATGGAAAATCAGAACGCCATCATCTTTATCGACGAGTTGCATACGCTGGTGGGGGCGGGGTCGGCCGAAGGATCGCTCGACGCCGCGAACATCCTCAAGCCGGCGCTTTCACGGGGCGAGATTCAGTGCATCGGCGCGACCACGCCGGCCGAGTTCCGCAAGTCGATCGAGAAAGACCGCTCGCTTGAGCGCCGGTTCCAGGCTGTCAAGGTTCCACCGCCTAACGAGGCGGACGCCGTGAAGATATTGTTCGGCATCAAGGACCGGTACGAAAAATTCCATGCCGTCGGGTACACGGACGAATCCATCGAGGCCGCGGTCTACACCTCGAGCCGTTACATTCCGGACCGCTATTTACCGGACAAAGCGATCGATCTGATCGACGAAGCGGGCGCCCGTGTCAAGTTGCGCCAGACCACGTTGCCGGCCGACCTTGCCGATATCCAGAAGCGCATCAAGTTCATTGTGCACCGGATGGAGAACGCCATCGCGAATCACGAATTCGAGAAGGCGCGCTTCTACTCCGACGAGGAACGCAAAGAGCGCGAGAACATGCGCCAGTTGCGCGAGAAGTACAACATGGACGAAACGTCGACGGGCATCGTGACCAAGGACGACATCGAAGACGTGGTGGCTCGATGGACGGGTGTCCCGATGACCGCCATCAAGGAACAGGAAATCGCCAAGCTGTTGCGCATCGAGGAAGAGCTGCACAAACGCGTCATCAGCCAGGAAAAGGCGATTTCAGCACTGGCGCGGTCGATCCGCCGTGCCCGGGCGGGCCTGAAATCGGTCAGCCGTCCGGCGGGCTCGTTCCTTTTCCTGGGGCCGACGGGCGTGGGCAAAACGGAAGTCGCCCGCGCGCTCGCGGCGTTCCTTTTCGGGAGTGAGAAGTCGCTGGTCCGGTTCGACATGTCCGAGTTCATGGAGAAGCATTCTGTCTCGAAGCTGATCGGATCCCCTCCCGGATACGTGGGCTACGAAGAGGGTGGTCAATTGACCGAACGCGTGAAGCGCGCGCCTTACTCGATCATCCTTCTAGACGAAATCGAGAAAGCGCACCCGGACGTCTACAACATTCTGCTGCAGGTCTTCGAAGACGGGCAGTTGACCGATGGTCTGGGCAACACGGTTGACTTCAAGAATACGATCATAATCATGACCTCCAACCTGGGCGCGCGATTCCTCGAAAAGCGCGGCAACCTGGGCTTTTCGGCGCCGCAGGTGGAAGGAATGCCCTCGAAGATCGAGGACCAAGTCCGGGCGGAGGTGAAGCGCGCTTTCAATCCTGAATTCCTCAATCGTCTCGACGAAGTGATCTTGTTCACGTCGCTTACCGAAGAGGATCTGCTGAAGATCATGGGCCTGCTCGTCGAGCAGATTAATGGAAACCTGGTATCGAAGCAGATCCGGCTCCGGCTCAACCTTGATGCGATGAAATACATCCTCGAAAAGACGTGCGGTGACCGCAGCTATGGCGCAAGGCCGCTACGGCGGGCACTGCAGAAGTATATTGAGGATCCGCTATCGGAAGCGCTGATTCAGGGCTTGTTGCCGCAACCGGGTGAACTCGAGGTGTACCTGGGCGACACCGGCATCTACTATCGGCCCATCCAAACGGAGCCCGAGACCGTGACGGTAGGTGGCGGTACGGCCACCGAGAACGAGACCCCGCGGATCCCCGGAACGCTGCTTTTTACTTTCGCGTAGGGTGCGCAGGGCCCGTTGGGTGCGCCCTCGGGTGCGATGAGGCGGCACGGCCTACGCCCCCATGAGTCTCGGCCACGGCGTTTTGGTCTGGTGGTGGCGTCAGAGCAGGTCCGCGGGTACCTCAGGCGGCCGATTCTCTGGGGCATCGGCCACCGTCTAATCATGCTGAATGCCATCTTCCCGATCTCAGCCTTGCGGCTTAGGGGGACAATATCGCCATTCCCCGCGGGTTCTGATTCAAGAGAATCGACCGTATCCTCCGAGTTGAAGCTGCATGCTGCCAATCGAGAAGAGTGACGAAGTAGGCGGCGCGATCACGGGCTTTTTGGGCCGATCATACTCGTAGTCGATTCGCCGATTCGCATCCCGCCGCTGAGCCGGCGAGAAACCGGCGAAGGGTTTCGGCGACAGGCTGAGATCGCGTAAGAATCAACCCATAAACCGGCCCGAGCCAGTCTGTCGCCGCGCGCACGCTATCAGCCTGCGCTACGAACCGCGCCCCTACGAGCAGCCGCTGGTCCCGCCGCAGTTCCCGCACTTGTAGCAGCTTCCGTTGCGGGTCATGATCGAGCCGCATTCGGCGCAGAGCGGAGCGTCCGTCACCACCGGCGCGAAGGGAAGCGTCTGCTGCGGATTCACCTCCGTCGGACGCAGCGTGCCTGTCTCTCCCGCTTCGGTCACGGCGAATTCCGGTCCCAGGAACTTCGCCCCGAGCCAACGGAAGATGTAATCCATGATGGACTTCGCGTACGGGACCTGCGGATTACCCGTCCACCCGCTCGGCTCAAACCGCACGTGCGCGAATTTCTCCACCAGGAACTTCAGCGGCACTCCGTACTGAAGGTTGTAGCTGATCGCCGTCGCGAAGCTGTCCATCAGGCCCGATATCGTCGAACCTTCCTTCGCCATCGCGATGAAGATCTCGCCCGGTTGCCCGTCTTCGAACATCCCTACGGTGAGGTAGCCCTCGTGCCCGCCAATCGAAAACTTGTGCGTGATCGACGCCCGCTCATCCTGCAGCTTGCGGCGTACGGGCCTGTACACAATTTTCTCGACAACCGTCTGAGGAGCCGGAGCCGCCGCCGGGGCCGCCACCTTCTTTTCGCCCTTTCCGGAACTGAGCGGCTGTACCCGCTTAGAGTTGTCGCGATAGATCGCGACAGCCTTCAGGCCCAGGCGCCAGCTTTCGGTGTAGGCGTCCATCACGTCTTCCACCGTGCACTCTTCGGGCATGTTGATCGTCTTTGAAATCGCGCCCGAAATGAAAGGCTGCACCGCCGCCATCATGCGGACATGGCCCATGTAGTGTATCGAACGCAATCCATTCTGCGGACGGAAGCTGCAATCGAAGCACGGCAGATGCTGCGCTTTCAGGTGCGGCGCGCCCTCAATCGTTCCCGTCGAATCGATGTGCGCGACAATCTGCTCCACCTGTTCGGGCGAATAACCGAGCTTGATCAGCGCCCCTGGCACCGTGTTGTTGACAATCTTGATCACGCCGCCGCCTACCAGACGCTTGTATTTCACCAGCGCCAAATCCGGCTCGATGCCGGTCGTGTCGCAGTCCATCATGAAGCCGATCGTGCCCGTGGGCGCGATGACCGTAACCTGCCCGTTGCGGTAGCCCGCGTTAGTCCCAAGCGTCAGCGCGTCATCCCAGCAAACGCGCGCGCCCTCGAACAGGTCCGCCGGAATATTGCGCGCGTTGATTCTCGCGACCGCGTCGCGGTGCATGCGAATCACTTCAAGGAACGGCTCTTCGTTCTTCCAGTAGCCAGGGAACGGCCCCGTGGATTCGGCGATGCGCGCGCTCGTCAGGTAAGCCTGCCCGCACATCACAGCCGTGATGGCGCCCGCGTAGTCGCGGCCCTGATCGCTGTCGTAAGGGATGCCGAACGACATCAACAGCGCGCCCAGATTCGCGAAGCCCAGACCGAGCGGCCGGTAGTCATGCGAATTCTGCGCGATCTTCTCCGTCGGATAGCTTGCGGAATCTACGATAATTTCCTGCGCCATGATCATCGTGTCCACCGCGTGGCGGAACGCTTCAACGCCGAACCGTCCATCCGGCCCCACGAACTTCATCAGATTCAGCGAGGAAAGATTACAGGCCGAATCGTCAAGGAACATGTACTCGGAGCACGGATTCGACGCATTGATGCGCGACGTGTTCTTGCACGGATGCCAGCGGTTGACCGTGGTATCGAACTGCATGCCGGGGTCGCCGCATTGGTGGGTGGCTTCCGCGATCTGCCGCATCAGGTCTTGAGCCTTGTAGCGGTCGACCGGCTTGCCATCCACCACGGAACGCGTCCACCAGTCCCTGTCTTCCGCGGCCGCCTGCATGAAATCGTCGCTTGCGCGAACGGAGTTGTTGGCGTTCTGAAAGAAGATGGAACTGTAGGCGTCGCCGTCGAGCGAGGAATCGTAACCGGCGTCGATGAGCGTGTGCGCCTTCTTTTCCTCTTTCGCTTTGCACCAGATGAAGTCCTTCACATCCGGATGCTCCACGTTGAGGATCACCATCTTCGCCGCGCGCCGCGTCTTGCCGCCGGACTTGATCACGCCGGCGAAAGCATCGAACCCCTTCATGAATGAGAGCGGCCCGGAAGCGCGGCCGCCTCCGGAGAGAATGGCATCTTCTTCCCTCAGCGCCGAGAGATTCGTTCCCGTGCCCGATCCCCACTTGAAGAGCATGCCTTCCGTCTTGGCCAGATCGAGAATGGATTCGAGCGAGTCCTTGACGGAGACGATGAAACACGCCGAACATTGCGGGCGCTGCTTGCCGTCAAGTTTCCGAATGGCGCCCGTTGTTTCGTCGTAAATCCAACCGTAGCCGCGCGCTTCCTTCACACCCACGTTGAACCAAACGGGCGAGTTGAAGCAGGCTTTTTGCGTCAGCATCAGGTGCGCGAGTTCGGAGCGGAAGTTTTCGGCGTCGGCGTCCGTCTTGAAATACCCGCCCTGCTTGCCCCAACTGGTAATACTGTCAACCACGCGATGCACAAGCTCCGCAACGCTCGTCTCACGGTCCGGCGTGCCTATCTTGCCATGGAAATATTTGCTCGCGACAATGTTAGTCGCGGTCTGCGACCAGTCAAATGGGACTTCGATGTCTCTCTGCTCGAATATCGTGGATCCTTTATCGTTACCAATCGAAGCGGTTCGCGTTTCCCAGGCGACATCGTCGTAGGGTGTTTTTCCGTTCTCCAGTTTGGCAGTGAAGTAACGGGGAAAGGCGACGCCTTCCCGGTTTGCGGTAGCACGCTTCTGCTGTTTTGCTTCTTCCAACTTCGAACTCAGATCGACGCTGAGCTGGCCCATGATGGACTCCTTCGGGGCGATGTCTCGCATTTGTAATGGTGCCCCTAGATGTTGTGGCGTGTCAAGGATTTTATCTACATACGGTGCTATAGTTTACGAGGGGCGTTAGGGTGTACCGGCCGATTCTCCTGTCTCAAACAACGTCAGCAGGCGATATTCGATCCGATTCGAAGAGCGTGCGGACAGGGAGGATGGCTTCCGTGGGGACGGCTGCGGGGATCCAGGAGACGCTGCTCACCGGCACGCCCAGGAGTCTAGTGTTACCAGGGGATTGAAACGCCGCACACACCCACCCCAGGCGCAGGGGCCGGACGACTTCCAGCGTCACTAAGATCTCCGCGCAATAGTCCTTGATCTTGATGCAGCGGGTGGGAGCCGGGCACTCATTGAAATAAAAGCGCAGGAATATCGGGTCGTCGGGCGGGCGAACCGGGAGCCAGCGGAACAAGATCGTGAAGGAACCCGGAGGCAGCGGCAATTCAACTAGCGCGGCGGGTTCCGACCAGCGAAAATACTCTCCGAAGAGCGCCTCCGCCAAGTGGAGGCCCGCCGTTCGCAGGCTATCGTCCCGGGCCGGATTCCAGGTTCCCCTGTCTGGAAGAGACACTCTCATTCGGCCCTCGGACCGCCGAGCGATGCCACCCTGCTCAAGCCGCAGATAGAAAAGGCGACGGACCCGGATTACGGAGGCCACATAGTGCAGCAGCGCCCCATGCAGCCCGTGCCGGCGCCTGGAGAACAATTGAGCCTTCCACAGGTCAAAGCGCTTCTGCCATGCTCGGAGCAACGCCAACGACCATGCCGGAATCACCCCTGCGATCGCGGCCGGCAGCCAGCGCGTTAGTGCCGTCCAGCCCGCGCTTCGCGACGAGTGTCCGTCGGGCGCTTTTCCTGACAGTTGCGAGTCGCGCCATCGCATTTTGAGCATTTTGCCGGCCAGCGTCCGGTTCCAGTTGTCTCTCAGCGTCCATTCCGGTGGAGCATCCAGGAAGATTCGCAAGCAAGTGTCGTCCGTTGAACGTCTCAAGCAATGCATTTCTCCGCGGGTGAAATCCTCCGTGAACTCCCTCAAGTCCACGAGACGCCCGACGTAAAAGTGATGCACTCGCGCTTCAGGTACGTAGCCGATGGTCAGCCCCAGGTGACTCAAGCGGGCCGCGAGCATCCATTCCGCAAAATGACCGAGATCGGCATCGAAGTCCCCGGAGCGAAAATACGGTTCCCGATGCACTGCAAAACAGTGATCCAGGACCGTCTGCCGGCCGTCATGAAACGTGGCGTTTTCGATGTCATGCCGATACATGTCCGCTTCAGCAACCGAGAGGGGGTTGTGCGTCACGGGCACCGAACAGCAGTTCAGGCCGGCCCAATCGGGGTGGGCGCGAAGCGCGGCCGCAGTTCTCTCCAGCACGTCGGGTTCCGGCCAGCAATGAGATTCCGTGAAAAACAAGACCTCGTGGTCCGCAGCATCCACACCTGTGACGACTAGCGCCATGTCGTGGCGCTCGGGGTGAACCAACAGACGGTCGTGCTCCGCAAGAAGCGACCTCAACCTGGAGAGTTCACGGCAAGAAAAGTTATCGGGCGCAACCACCACGATCTCGTAGAGGTTACGCGGGTAGGTTTGATTTTGCGCCCACGCCTTGAGGCAGCGCTCTGCCTGGTCACGATGAAACCCCAGGGGAACGATCACCGAGAAGGTGAGACTCCTGTTCCCATTCGAATCATCGGGCACGGATTCGTTGTCCGTGTCCCTCGCCAGGAGCGACGACACTCGAACCCGGGTTGTTAGATTCACTGGGGACACTTTGCATGGTACTACGGAGCCTTCATTTGTCCTGTCTGTCGTCTCCAAAGAATCAAGAGCCGTCGCGACCGCGTTGAGGATTCTCACTTATGGTATCGACCAATTCGGACCCGTC
>SHUI01000287.1 GCA_009697455.1 Bryobacterales bacterium | reverse complement strand
CTTTCGCGGAGTTCCCGGACGATGTATGCCTGAAAGTCTCAGTGGGGCCAAGCGAAGAGGACCAGATCTTCGAATACCTCAACCTGCTGGTCTCTCGTCCCGAAGTGAGGCGGGCGCTCGGAGAAAATGCGCGGCGATACGTAGAGCGCGAGTGCAACTGGGACCTCGTCGCCACGCGCTACGCCGATTTTTTGAAGGCGCTTCACGAAGGCCGGCCGTGGCCTGAACCGCGCCCCGACGCGGCGCCTGCAATTGACGGAGCGATGCCAGAATCAGGACGTGCGCATGAACAAGCGATTGCGCCATTCGGGATCGAGCCTCCGGTACCGGCACGCGCTCCCGAGCCCGAACCCGAGGCTGTGATTGAACCGGAGTACATTGCCGGCTGGGCGGAAAATCCCGAGTCGCGCACGTACATCGAAACGCATACGACCCGCCTTGTGCGAACGCTTGAGATTACGCCGCGGGGAACGGCGCTCGACCGCGTGCTTGAAATGGGCGCATACCTGCAAATCACGCCCGCTCTGAAAACCAAACTCGGTTACGGGGAAGTACGCGGATGCTATTACGGGGAACCCGGCCGGGTCGACCGGCGTAGTATCGTTTCGGCGGACGGCGAGACTTTCGAATGTGAGATCGACCACTTCAACGCTGAGAAAGACAGCTTCCCTTATCCCGACGGGCACTTCGCGACGGTGCTGTGCTGCGAACTGATCGAGCACCTGTTTGAGGACCCGATGCACCTCATGTCGGAGATCAATCGCATCCTCAAGCCGGGTGGCCATCTGGTGCTGACCACTCCGAACGTGATCTCGAACCGTGCCATCTCAGCGATCTTGCAGGGCTACCATCCGGGCTTCTTTCACGCTTACATTCGGCCGCCGAAGCCGGGAAAGGAAGTGGAGGCCCGCCACAACCGCGAGTATTCGCCTCGGGAGGTGCACCGGTTGCTTGAAAACTCCGGCTTCGTGGTGGCGCTGCTTGAGACGGGCGAGTTCCGCGATGAGCCGCATCCGGAGCATGGATGGGTCTATCATCTGCTTGACCGCTACTCGCTCTCGACTGATCTTCGGGGCGACGGCATTTACGCGGTGGGCGAGAAAACGGGCGGGGTCCGCGAGCGCTATCCCGGCTGGCTCTACACATGAGCGTCGAATACCGTGATGTGAAGGTCGAGACGCGTGACGGCTTGGTCCGGATTTCTTCGAACGTGGAAAACAAGTCGGGTGAAGCGTGGCGGCCGTCGGAGGGATTCGCCTTCGGTTACCACATTTTCGATCCGGAGACGGACACGCTCGTGGTGGATGGCGCTCGCACAGTTCCTTCGGGCGACATCGCCGCCGGGGAATTGACCGCAGTGTCGCTCGAATTCCGCATGCCGAAGGAGCCTGGACGATACCGCATTGTCGTGTCACCCCTCATGGAGCATGGTGGATGGCACTACCAGAAGGGCTGGCCGTTCTTGCTGATCGACGCCGTGGTCGATGCCCGAGGCGCGCATCTCGAACCGGTCCGCACCGCCACTTCGGCGAGCCTTGGCCGCGCGCGCGCGATTCGCGCCTTAGGCCGCGCTTTCACTTTGCCCGCTGCCGTTGTCTGGAACAACTGGAGTCTGATTCGCACGCTGACGCGGCGCGATATTCTCGGCCGCTACCGGGGATCGTTTGGCGGCGTTGTTTGGACGGCTCTGACGCCGCTTCTCCTGATGCTGACGTACTTCTTCGTCTTCGGCATCGTGCTCGAATCGAAGTTCGGAAACGATCCCAGCCGGTCCGGATACGTCCTCTATTTCCTGGCCGGCATGTTGCCGTGGCTTGCATTCAGCGAGGCAGTGGGCCGCGCACCGACGCTGATGCTCGAATACAGGAACTTCGTTAAGAAGCTGGTCTTCCCGGTTGAAACGCTGCCGGTCAATCTGGTGGCTGCGGGGCTTGTTACGCAGGTTTTCGCCGTAATGCTGTTCCTTGCCGGGCTCTTGATAGCCCGCGGGTCGGTGCCTGCCTCGGCACTGTGGATGCCGGTACTGTTGGTTCCGCAGATTCTGCTCACGCTGGGCTTATGCTGGTTTCTGGCGGCTCTTGGAGTGTTCGTCCGCGACCTCGGGCAGCTTATCGGCTTTTTGCTCACGCTCTGGTTTTTTCTTACGCCAATCTGTTATGAGGAAACCAAACTTCCGGCAATGGCGCTGCCGCTGCTTGGGAAAAACCCGATCTTCGTTCTGGTGCGGGCCTACCGTCTCATACTGCTCGACGGCCGCCCGCCGGAATGGGCCGCGATGTGGAAGCTGTGGGTAGCGTCGGCTGCTGTGTTTGTGGCGGGTCACGCGTGGTTCTACAAGCTGCGCAAGTCGTTCGCGGATATTATTTGAGGATGAGAGTTCGAGGTGATCGCCGCGGACCCCAAACCAAACGCGACCTTGCCCCGACGCAGGAAGAATCGGGGCGAGATTCACACCGTAGCGGGTATCGTGGCACTTACCCGATTCTGTTCACCGTGCGCTCCAACGGGATAATGGTCTCCACTTCCCGGCACGGGTCCATGTCGCGTTCAGCACGCCTCGGCCCAAGACTCGAACAGCTTGCCGGCAAAGGGGAGCGTCGAACAATGGTATAACCATTGCAAGAGATGCTTTTCGCCCTTCTCACACCACAATGAACAACCGCGGCGCACTTCACTTGGCGATCGCCATCCTGTCGGCAGGCACTGCCACGTTCGCAGGTACCGGCAGCGACCATTTTGAAATGCGTGTCCGGCCGCTGCTCGCGAAGAGCTGCTACGGCTGTCACTCGACGGCTCCAATGGGTGGCTTGGCCGTCAACTCGCGTGCCGCGCTGCTCAAGGGCGGCAAGAACGGTCCAGCGATCGTTCCCGGAAAGCCCGAAGAGAGTCTCCTCATCAAAGCGGTACGGCAGCCTGACGACAAGCTGAAGATGCCGATGCAGGCCGAAAGACTCTCGGCGCGGGAGATTGAGGATCTTGAAGCATGGATCAAGGACGGCGCGGCGTGGCCAGAGGCAGCAGCGGCTCCGAAACGGTCTTCTTACGTCATAACTCCGGAGCAGCGCGCCTTCTGGGCCTTCCGGCCGGTTTCGAAGCCGGCTCTCCCGCGCGTCAGGAACACGGCATGGGCGAAAAATGACGTCGATCGTTTTGTCCTCGCGAAGCTCGAAGAGAAAGGCCTCGCGCCAAACAAGCCCGCCGCGAAACGGGATCTGATTCGCCGCGCGTATCTCGACCTTACAGGACTCCCGCCCACCTTCGAACAGACGGAAGCATTCGTCAACGATCCATCGCCGGGCGCATACGGGCAAATGATCGACAGGCTTCTCGCATCGGAGCACTACGGCGAGCGCTGGGGGCGTTACTGGCTGGACGTCGCACGCTACGCCGACGACAAGCTAAACAACGACGTGGAAGACCCCTATGCGAATTCCTTTCGCTATCGCGACTGGGTGATCCGCGCTTTCAACGAGGACATGCCGTACGACTTGTTCGTGAAAGCCCAGATCGCGGGAGATCAGATTCAAGATAAGAAGCACAAGGATCTTGCCATCGGCCTGGGCATGTACGGCATCGGTCCGGAGCTCACCGACGACAGCGTCGACGTTACGACTCGCGGCTTCCTCGCGCTCACCGGCGCCTGCGCGCAGTGTCACGACCACAAGTTCGATCCGATTCCTACGAAGGATTACTACGCGATCTCGGGCGTCTTCACCAGCGGACGGCGTGGTGAACTGGAACTGGCCCCGGCGGACGGCGTGGCGAAGTATAAGGCGCAGGAGAAGAAGATCAAGGAAGTGGAGGATCGCATCACGAATTTTCTCCACAATCAGGCGACTCAGATGGCTGAGGTGCTGGCGTCCGAATCGCCGCGCTACATTCGCGCGGCGAGGAATGTTCCGGGCGCAGCCGCGGATTCGAAGCAGATCGCGGCAGCCGACGGGCTCGACGCCGAGACGTTAACTCGCTGGGTCAGGCTCTTGAGCGATTCCAACTTGGACAATCCTCATCTGAAGGGTTGGCGCGAGGATTCCTTCGACCTCGCCAAATTCCGCGAGACTGCGCTCAACGTTCTGAAAGAGCGCAAGGCCGTGGACGACGAAAATTTCCTCCGCCGCGGTGGCGCAAAAAAACAGGTACTTCAGGAATTCGTCGCCGTCGCTCTGCCGCTCGACAAATTTCAGCTTTGGCGCGATCTTTTCTTCAACGACTTCTACGGAAATGAGTTCAAGCAGGAAGAAGACGGTATCCTTTACTACGGTCCGAATCGCGGCTACTTGAAATCGGATGGGACCATCGAGCGGTTCCTCGACGGTGCCTGGAAGGGGCATCTCGCCGCCATGCGTGGGGAGTTGCGCGTCCTGCGGAGCGATCTGCCGGCGCGGTATCCCTTTGCCCACGTCATCAAAGACGATAAGATCCACAACGAGCGCGTTCAGATTGGAGGCCAGAAGGAGAACCTGGGCGAAGAGGCGCCGCGCGCGTTTCTCTCGATTCTGTGCGACGGCCCGCCGGAACCCTTCAAGAACGAGAGCGGAAGGCTCGAACTCGCGGAAGCGATCGCGAATTCGAAGAACCCCCTGACGGCCCGCGTCATGGTCAATCGCATCTGGCAGCGCCATTTCGGCGAAGGTCTGGTAAGGACGCTGAGCAACTTCGGACGCATGGGCGAGACGCCGAGCCATCCGGAACTGCTCGATTACCTCGCATCGCGATTCGTGGAGAGCGGCTGGTCGATCAAGTCTTTGCACCGCGAAATCATGCTTTCTTCGACTTATGTGCTGAGCGCGGACATGTCGGACAGGAATTTTCGAGTCGATCCGGACAACCGCCTCCTGTGGCGCGCACATCGCAAGCGTCTGGACGCTGAAGCGCTGCGGGATTCCCTGCTGCTTGTATCGGGAGAACTCGACAGATCCGCCGGCGGTCCCCCCGTCAAGATGGACACGCCTGGGATGCACAAGCGAACGGTCTATGGATTCGTGAGCCGCCGGAAGCTGGACTCGACGCTTTCGCTGTTCGATTTTCCGAATCCGAATGCCTCCGCCGAACAGCGCCTGGTAACGCTGACACCTTTGCAGCAACTCTACTTTCTGAACAGCGGCTTTGTGAGCGGCCGGGCGAGAGCTCTGGCGGGGAGGCTGACGGGGGAAGCGGAGGCACGCATCCGCGGCCTTTACAAGACCGTTCTGGGGCGCTTACCCGCCGCTGATGAGATCAGGACGTCGCTCGATCATGTGAAGGCAGGTAACGAGGATTGGGCAAACTTCGCGAAGATCCTTTTGAGTTCAAATGAGTTTCTGTTCGTGAATTGAGATCCGCCGATTGATGTCAAATGGAGCCGTGGAATGACTAGACGCGAAGCATTACGAGTAGCCGGTGGTGGATTTGGCATGGTGGGCCTCGCCGGCCTCGTTGCCGATGCAAGCCGCGCCGCGGCCATTGGACCGCTCGAACCCCACGCTCCCCACTTCCCGGCCCGCGCGAAAAATGTTGTCTTCTTGTTTCTCAACGGCGGCCCGTCGCAGGTGGACACGTTCGATCCGAAGCCCGCGCTTGACAAGTTTCACGGCACGCCCATGCCCGGCGCCGATTCCGCCGCGAGCAAGGAAAAGGGCAACCTGCTCCGGTCTCCGTTCTCATTCAAGAAGTACGGCCAGAGCGGCATCGAGGTCAGCGAAATCTTCCAGAAGACCGCCGAGTGCATCGACGACATCTGCGTCGTTCGTTCGATGCATACCGATGTACCCGCGCACCCTCAGGCGATTCTGCAAATGAACGCCGGCCGCCTGATTCCCGGATTCCCGTCCTGGGGATCGTGGCTTACCTACGGGCTTGGATCGGAGAACCGGAATCTGCCGGGATTCATTGCGCTCTGCGCCGGCGTCCCGGATGTTGGCGCGCAACTGTGGAACTCCGCGTTCCTGCCGGCCGTGCATCAAGGAACTTACGTACCGTGCGATGAAGACGACCCTGACAAGATGATTCAGTTCCTGCATAACAACCAGGTGAGCCGTACG
>SHUI01000015.1 GCA_009697455.1 Bryobacterales bacterium | reverse complement strand
CGACGAACGTCACCGGGCAGATTCCGAATCTTGACGACCCGCGCGTCTGGCAGGAGTTGACGGGCGAGAAAAAGGTCAGGGACGAGGACAAGGAAAAAGCCAAGCTGGCGGAAGAGGAAGCCAAGAGAAAGCTTGCCGAGAAGCCCAAGTATGTGGTCGACGTCTTCCGGGGAGAAAAGCACTCACAGGACAAGTTCAATGATTAGGGTTTCCCGGTTGTTCCAAGGGCTTTTCTGCTTCGGCGTCGCGGTCATCTGTGGCATTGGCGCGGCTCCCGCCGTGCGCGACGTAACCATCGTAACGGGCCGCGGTGAGTTGATGCGCTTCGAAGACGACATTCAGAAGGTCGCGGCTTCGGAACCTAAAATCGCCGACGTGGCCGTAGTCTCGCCGCGCGAGGTGATGATCAACGCGAAGGGCGCGGGTAAAGCCACGGTTGTGATTTGGAATGGCGGCACACCGCATCAGTTCAACATCACCGTCCGCGACGACAATTCGGAGTACGAAGCCTTTCTCGAAAAGTTCAAAACCTCGCTACCCGGCGCGGCAATCGAAGTTAGCGGCCAAGGCGACACGATCGTTCTTTCGGGCACGGTCAAGGACGCCGAGCAGTCGAAGAAAGCGGCCGGTATGGCGCAGACCCGCGCCAAGAATGTCGTGAACCTGTTGCAGGCCCCACCCGCGCCGGACCCGCGGCAGATCCTGCTTCAAGTCAAGTTCGCGAGTATCGACCGCGTGGGATTGAACGAGCTTGGCTTCAACTTCTTCAGCCGCAACGAGAAGACGATCGGCGAAACCGCGACGCAGCAGTTCCAGTCGCCGCGCTTCAGCCAGTTGCAATTCCAGAATCAGAACTTCTCGAACGCGACGGTCAATTTCGCCGATCTGCTAAACCTCTTCGTGTTCCGCCCAGACCTGAATATCGGCGCGACCATCAAGGCCCTGCAATCGCGGAACCTGCTTCAGATTCTCGCCGAGCCGAACCTGATCGTAATCGAGGGCAAGGAGGCGAGCTTCCTGGCCGGCGGGTCGTTCCCATTCCCGACGCTGACTTCGACCTCGACCGGCGGCGCAACCGCTCCTGTCATCACCGTCCAGTTCAAGAATTTCGGCGTGCAGTTGAACTTCACGCCAACCGTTACGAGTTCGGGCGCGATCCATCTGAAGGTTTCGCCCGAGGTGAGTTCGCTCGATTTCGCGAATGCCGTCACGCTCCAGGGATTCCTGATTCCAGCAATCGCGCAGCGCAGGGCGGATACGGAGGTGGTTCTCAAGGACGGCGAAAGTTTCGCCATCGCCGGCCTCATCGACAACCGCGTAATCCAGACGCTGAGCAAGGTTCGGGGCGTAGGCGATATTCCAATATTCGGCAACCTGTTCCGCACTCGCTCGACTCGCAAGGCGAGCGACGAACTGCTGGTCGTGATCACTCCGCGCTTCGTAAGGCCTCTCGGCGCGGAGGAAAAGGTTAAGCTTCCCGATTTCCAGGAAGGCTGGCTGCCAACTCTGGCCGAAGAGAAGGCAAGAAAGGGTAAGAAGGATAAGGCCACCAAGCCGGAGTTTGTGGGACCCCGTGGGCATCAGGAACCAAAATAAGCCGGCGTTCCTCACTCGCGCCACCGGATCGATATCGATCCAGTTCCTCGTGATCATGGTTCCGGTGGTCTTCGGGCTGATGGGCTTCGCGATCGACCTGGGACGCTTGTATCTCGTCCGCGGCGAGCTTAACCAGGCCGCAGCCTCCATGGCGCTTGCGGCCGCGGCGAGACTTAACGGCACCGCAGTAGCGGCGGACGACGCCACCTTGGCGGCGCGCCTCACGATCGATGACGCAGGCGGCCACGGAAACAAGTACAATTTCGGTTCGCTTGTCATCGGCGCGTCCGGCGGAACACTCGCTAGCGAAGCTCCCGATCCCAGCTACTACGCCACTGCCGCGGATGCGATCGGCGAGGATCAGAACAGCGGTGCGTCCACTTCGGCCGGGACCGAGGCAAAACACGTCCGCGTGGACCTCAATGCCGAGGCGCCTCTCACGTTTTGGGGGTTCCTCACGCTCGGCCAGTCGCGAAAGACATCTATCGCCGGACGCGCTTCGGCCGGCATGAGCGCGCCGGTGTGCACGGCGTGCGGCATCGATCCGCTAGTAATCGCAGCCATCGATCTCGACGATACCGTTGACTTCGGTTTCGCAGCCGGCACGCTCTACACGCTGGGGTACCAATGCAACGGTGGGCCCGCGCCGCAATTGCTCGCCGGAACCACGGCGCGCGTTCCGTACCTGCTGATTGACCGGTTCGACGACACTTCGATCCAGGAGGAGGGACAGCAGTTGTATCGCATCGGCGCGCAAGGGCTGCTACCGAATTCGACGCCAGCGAAAGCGTGCGTGACGATCGCGAGTACCGATGGCGAACAGATCTGGGGCGCGGTGAATGGCGGCACGTTGACGTCAGCGCCGCGCGCCTGTAATCAGAACATGCAACAGGCCGTTACGGACGTGCTCTGCGGCATCTACACGCGCCTCGACCAGAACGTGACCGCGCCGGCTGCGTGCTCTGTCGTGACCGATGTCGATACTCTCGCCGCCACCTACACCGCGGACCGCGACGTCACCAGCCTTGAGGATTACACCGCGTACACGGGAAACGCGCGGCGCGTCATGATCTTCCCTGTCGTCGACGCGTTAAACGGCGCCGGAGCCATGACCGTGCTCGGCTTCCGTCAGTTCCTGCTTCAGCCAAATCCAAATGACGTCGTTACCAATCCGGCCGATGCGAACGGACGCTTCATCGGCCTCTACATCGGAAATAAGGTTCCGTTGAAGCAGGGCGGATTTTCCGGTAGTTGCGGCGTGACGAGCGGCCCTGGGAAAGTGGTGTTGCTGCAATGACCGGACGGCGCGGGAACACGATCATTGAAGCGGCCATGATGGTTCCGCTAGTTGTGCTGCTGCTTGTTGGCATGGTGCAGATCGGCAAGATCACCTACGTTTATTACACGGTGAAGAAGACGCTCTACACGCTCGCCCGGTACGTCGCCACGAGGCAGGCGGTGAACTTCTGTGACGATGCGGACGCGTCGATCGCAGCCGCGAAGAGCTTCGCTCTCACTGGAACCACGGACAATTCCGGGACGCCCGTTGTCCCCGGCCTTTCCGTGGACCAGATTCTGGTTCGTATCGAACGCTATGACGCGGACGCGCAGCAATTGGGCGAGTGCGAGTGTTCCTCGACCGGGTGCGACACGGCGAACGGAGGTCAGTCGCCAGATTTCCTGGTGGTTTCGATTCCGGACGGTTACGAAGTAACGCCGCGGATTCCGTTCCTGCGTCTGGATCCAATTCAACTTAGGCCCGAGGTCCGCGTTCCGTATGGGGGCACATGATCCGCCGCTTCTGGAACAACACGGAGGGGCAGGCCGCCGTCGAGCAGGCTTTGCTCTACGCGGGTCTGGTTCTGCCGCTCACGTTCTCGCTGGTCTTCGCCGCGGAGATGCTTTGGGTGTGGCATGGCGCGGTCGATTTCACGCGCGACGGCGTCCGTTACGCCGCCACGCACTGCTGGCAAGCGGGTGGAGAGAATGTGTTGACCTATATGCGCACCCACGTGCCCCGCATGATCGACATGGATCAATTTCAGGGGGGACAGGCCGAAATTGCCGTGGAATACTTCTCGCGCGACCCGGACACCGGGGAACTCGCGGCGTTCTCCTGCGACAATGGCGATTGCAGCGTGCAGTGTGTCCCGGACACGGTGACGGTCCGGATTACGAACTATCAGTTCAGGCGGTTCGTCAATTTCCTGGGGTTGCCGCCGGTGACGATTCCAGAGTTTCAGGTTTCGGCTCCTATCGAAAGCAACGGGTGCGACCCGGACACGGGGTCTTGTCTGCCATGACCGGCCAACCTGCATTGGATGTGGGGCGGACCCCCGGTGCGCGGCCGACGCCCTCGCCGGCTTCAGTGCTGGAAGAGCAGGTCCAAGGGGACCCGCGCGGACTAGTGGGTCCTCCCTGCAATTCCGGCAGGATACAACAGCTTTGCGAACTAACTTCATATCGCGGTTTCGATGAGGTCCTAATCTAAATGTCGATGTCATTCATGATCGCCTCGGGCGATGAACATTTTCGCGAAATGGTTCGAGAGAACCTCACGAATATTCCGAACGCGAAGGTCGTGGCGGAGTACCTTGAAGTGGCGGCGAATCTCTATATCAGGGTGTTGCAGGACCTTGAGCGGAATCCGCACGCGGCGCTGATCATCGACCTCTCGGGCGATACTGAAGGCTCTCTCAAGACGCTTGAGAAAGTGAAACAGGCCGCACCGGACCTCTACGTCATGGCCTCGAACTACCACGCCGACGGGGAAACCGTGATCGGAGCCCTCCGTTCGGGAGCAAACGACTTCCTCATGCAGCCCCTCAAGCGCACCGAGTTCCGGGAGGCCATCGGCCGGCTGGAGCGCGCGCCCCGCCGTGCTGCTTCGGGCGAAAGCAAACTGGGCAAAGTCTACACCTTCGTCGGCACCAAGGGAGGTGTCGGAACAACGGCTCTCGCGACGAATTTCGCCAGCATTCTGGCGCAGAGAAAACAATCTACCGTGCTGATCGATCTCGATTGGACCAGCAACGATGTCGCCATGCAACTCGGCGCGACGCCCCAATATACGCTGATGGAAGTTGCCGAAAATCTGAACCGCATGGATCAGACGCTCTTTGAGGGGTTTGTCACGCGCGATCCGCTGGGATTTTTTCTTGTGGGGCCTCCCGATTCCTTCGAACATCGCACGGTCTTTACTGAGAATATGTTCCGTGAATTCGCCACGTTCCTGGTTGAAAAATACGATTCCATCGTTGTCGACGGCGGCCGTTCGATTTCCGATGAAGTCGTGCTCGGAGCGAGCCAGGTCTCCGCCGCCGTGTTTCTCGTGACAACGCAGGAGTTTCCCTCAATCCGCAATGCCCAGCGCTACATCGGATACATGATGAGGATGGGCTTCAGCGCGGACCAGATCAAGGTCGTCGTAAACCGGTATCAGAAAAAGCCGAGCGTGAACTATGCTAGCTTGGAGCAGATCCAGCAAACGCTCAACCAGCCGGTTTTCTACGGGATTCCAGACTCCCCCTCAATGTTGGCGGCGGTAAACCGCGCCAGGCCCGTGGTTGCCGACCGGCAGGCGGCGCCTGAACTGGATAAAGTATTGCGCGCGTTCGCCGATAAGGCCACTGGCGTAAAGCTGGCGGCGCTCAAGACGGCTTAGGGGCGTCGATCGGAGACCTGGGAGAAGGATGGCAACTCGTTCATTAGGTAGACCCGGTTCCGGGGCGGACCGTTGGTTTGAAATTCGGAGCCAGGTGCATCACCGGCTCCTCAACTCACTGACGCCGGATCAACTCAAGACGCTCAACAAGGAGAGCGTGCGCGGCCAGATCGGCCTCGTCGTGGAGAAACTCGTCATCGAGGAAGGCATCCCGATGACGCTCGCTGAGCGCGAGCGCGTGATCGAGGAGATCCTCGATGAAGTTTTCGGCCTCGGGCCGCTCGAAGCGCTGTTGAAGGACCCAACCATCAGCGATATCCTGGTCAACGGATACGAGAACGTCTATATCGAGCGCGGCGGACGCCTTGTCGAAACCAACGTCCGCTTCAAGGATCAGGCGCACCTGCGAATGATCATCGAGCGCATCGTTTCAAACGTTGGCCGGCGGATCGACGATTCCTCGCCGATCGTGGACGCCCGGCTCTCGGACGGCTCCCGCGTTTGCGCCGTGATTCCTCCGCTTTCGCTCATCGGCCCGGTGATGTCGATCCGCCGCTACGGAAAAAAAGCCCTATCCACCGACGATCTGCTGAAGAATGAAACCTTCACCAGCGGCATGCTCGACTTCTTCAGCGGGTGCGTCGAAGCGCGCCTCAATATCGTGATTTCAGGCGGTTCGGGATCGGGCAAGACGACCATGCTCAACACGATGTCGCGGTTCATCCCGGAAGAGGAACGCATCGTGACCATCGAGGATACGGCCGAGTTGCAGCTTCAGCAATCGCACGTCGTACGGCTTGAAACGCGCCCTCCGAACATCGAAGGCGCGGGCGCGATCACGCAGCGAGATCTGGTCATCAACTCCCTTCGTATGCGGCCCGACCGCATCGTGGTCGGTGAATCCCGCGGCCCGGAAGCGTTGGACATGCTCCAGGCCATGAATACGGGTCATGACGGTTCGATGACCACCGTGCACGCGAACTCGGCGCGCGACGCATTTTCCCGTCTCGAAACCATGGTGATGATGGCGAGCCAGCACGTCCCCGACAAAGTGATCCGGCAGCAACTCGCGTCGGCGATTCACCTTGTGGTGCATGTGGCGCGACTGACCGATGGCGCGCGGCGCGTCACCGGTGTCGCTGAAGTATTGGGCGTCGAGCATGATCACGTCGAGATGCAGGACATCTTCGAATTCGAACGAAGCGGCATTAGCCCGCGCGGCAAGGTAGTCGGAACGATGCGCGGCTCAGGGAATACGCCGATCTGCCTCGAAAGGTTAAAGGCGTACGGCATTCATCTCTCGCCGTCGATTTTCCGCGAAGTGCATGAGATAAAGGATAAGTAATGTTTCTCTTCTCCCTGCTCATGTTTTCGGCCGTGCTGTTCGGCGCCGGCTATTACGTGTGGCAGGTGCCCCGGCAGGCCGCGCAACAGGCGCTTCAGGTACGGCTCCGCGATCTGCGTACCAACACGCGCACGCGAACGAAGACGCAGGGAAGCGATCTGGTCCGGACGGAGAAGCGGGGAACTTTTGCGTTCCTGGGCGATTTCGTGGCCTGGGTCGGCGTGTTGCGGCGGCTTGAGGAATACATCCAGCAGGCAAATCTGAAGTATCGGGCCGCCGACGTGTTCGCGTTGTGCCTCGCTCTTGGGATCGGCAGTTTTTTGCTTCTCGGATTGTTCGGCATGAGCAATCTGGCTCTACGGGTTGTATTCGCGGGCGGACTGGGCGCGGTGCCGGTAGCCTACATTGCGAATGTGCGGGCGGCAAGACTGAAGAAATTCGAGGACAATCTTCCCGACGCGATCGACCTTTTCACTCGAACCATGCGGGCCGGACACAATATCCACAGCGGGCTCGAAACGATCGCGGCGGAAACGAACGATCCGGTTAAGATGGAGTTCAAGAAATTGATGGAGGAGTTGGCGCTTGGCTCGCAGATTGAACCGGCGCTGCACAATCTCGGGAAGCGTGTACCCCTCATCGACCTGAAATTCTTCATCACTTCGCTGATTCTGCAGAGGCAAACCGGCGCGAATATGGTCAGTGTGCTGGAGAATCTGGCGCTGCTCGTTCGCGAGCGGTTGAACATGGCCGCCAAGATGAAGGCTCACACGGCGCAGCAGCGGTTCTCGGCGGGATTGCTCTGCGCTCTGCCCCTGGTAGTCGGCCTTGGATTCTGGTTCCTCAAACCGGAATACATCCGGTTGTTGTATACGGATCCGACGGGCAGCAAATTCCTTACGTATGCGATTTGTTCGGAGATTACGGGAATATTAGTGATCAGGAAGCTTGCGAACATCAAGTTCTAGTCCTATATGCTAGGCGCACTGTTCTTTTTTCTCATAGCGTTTGCCACTCTGGCCGCGCTCCTCTGGAGCGGGTACACGCTAATCTCCAGGCGCGATGACCCGCTGGCGGACCGCCTGGAAGAGTTGCAGTCGAACGCCATGATCACCGCCAGCCGCGTTGGACGCCGCAAGGGCGGAGGATTTCTGAACGGTTTCCTCTACGCGGTAAGCCTCGTGCCCGGCGGCGACGACTGGCTCCGAGACCACGAAAAGGAGTTGAACCAGGCCGGGGTCCGCAAGCCTTATGCGCTCGGAGCCTACGCGCTCTTTCACGTGACGTTCATGCTCATTCTGCTGGGCGGAATGGCGTGGTTTCAGCGCAACAACGATTTTTCATCGATGCTTGGCGGCATGGTGGCCGCTTTCCTGCTGGGCTTCCTGCTGCCCCAACAAGTCCTTCACCGCCTGGTCAAGCGCTATCGCACAAGGCTTCAGGATGCCCTGCCGGATACGGTCGACATGCTGGGTATCGTCCTCGGCACCGGACTGGCGCTCGACCAGGCGATGACGCGTGTGAGCGAGGAAATGCGGCACATTTATCCGGACCTCGCGAGCGAATTCGCCACGGTCACCATGTCGGTGAGGGCCGGCCAGGAACGAGGCATTGCATTTCAGCAACTCGTCCGGCGCACCGGCATTGAGGACATCAAGTCGCTCGCGGCGATGATCATTCAGAGCGAGCGTTTCGGCACCAGCCTCTCGCAGGCCCTGAAGGTCTACGCCGATGCCCTGCGAATGAGGCGCCGGCTGCGCGCCGAAGCCGCCATCGGAAAAGCCGGCATCAAGATGCTGTTCCCGATCGTAATCTTTATTCTTCCGGTCCTTTTTGTCATTACGCTCGTGCCAGGAATGTTAAGCGTGATGCGGGACATGCAGATCATCGGCGGCGGGAAATAATCCGCTCAGTGCAGGCGCTCGCCTTCGTGGTTGTCGAGGAAATCCCGGTCGATCTCCTTGCGGCCGCGGAATCCCTCTTCAATCCCGTGCCAATACCGGATACCCCGTTCGCCGAATTTCCAGCACAGGTACACTTCCTGGCCGTGAAACAACGTCGGAAAGTCGATCAACCCGATGTCCAGGTCTTTGATGAGAACGCCCAGGGCCTGAATTTCTTCGACCGCTTCTTTCATCCGCTCCCCGCTCGCATCGCGGCGCGCCCGGTCCTCCATGATCGCTCCGCGATCCACAAGGCTTCCGCCCGCCTGCGACACGCGCTGCGCCACCGAGCGGAGGGATTCCCCGGCCTCGTCGTAACGCTGCTTCTGCGCAATCGCCTCGCGCAGCGACCGTTCGACCTCCGGCAGCAGGCTTTCGGCTTCCCCGTGAGTGAATCGCCTTGACATCGGCGCCTTCAGATTCCCGACACTTGGACGGACATCGAACGGCTTCGCGGTCCGTCAAACTCGGCCAGAACGATGCTCTGCCAAGTCCCAAGCAGAACCACCGAATTGCGTACCTGAAGGTAGAGACTCTGACCCATCATCATGCCACGCAGATGTGAATCGGCGTTCTTGCGTTCACAATCCGATACGCTCGGGTCGTTGTGGCGCCAGAGCTCCTCGCGCACCACGATGCGGGTCAGAAACGTTCGGACATCCTCGAGCAGCGCGTCCTGCCACTCGTTGATGAATACGGCCGTCGTGGTGTGCAGGGACTGCATATGGACGATCCCGTCGCGAACCCCGCTCTTCTTCACGATGTCGTTGATACGGTCCGTGATGTTGATCAACTCCATGCGGTCGCTCGTAATCCAGTCGACCACGCGGTTGAAGATCTTATACGCTCCAGCTGCTCCGTTCCCTTGCTCGCTTTCCGCTTCCATTTCGATGCCTCCTCGCCTCTAGACTGCATCCAAAGTCAGCGCGAACGCCGCTTTCTCATGACTGCCCGATCGATTCAAATCCCGAGTCCCGTAATTCGCCGCGACGTAGCCGTCAAGCATCACAATGAACTCCTGAACGATCCCATCCCCTCGCAGCGTCGTCACAAGCCGCCCGTCGACATAGACCGGTGCGACGGGTTCTTCGAACGTGCCCGGCAGCGAAATTCCCAGATTCGCGTGCTTTGACTCGCCGGGTCCATTTACAACGCACCCCATGACCGCGACCTTCATCGATTCCACGCCCGGGTGATTCGCCTTCCAGACCGGCATCTGTTCCCGCAGATAGGTTTGAATCTGATCCGCCATGTCCTGAAAGAACGTGCTCGTGGTGCGCCCGCAACCCGGGCACGCGGTGACCTGTGGCGTGAAACTCCGAATCCCCAGCGATTGTAGAATCTGCTGGCTTACAACCACTTCTTCGGCGCGGTCGCCGTTCGGGAGCGGCGTGAGCGAGGCCCGGATCGTATCGCCAATCCCTTCCTGCAAAAGGACGGCGAGCGCGGCCGTGGTGGCCACGATGCCTTTCGATCCGAGACCCGCTTCCGTGAGCCCCAGGTGCAGAGCATAGTCGCAGCGGGCCGCCATCATGCGGTAGGCGTCAATCAAATCCTGAACGCCGCTCACCTTCGCGCTGAGGATAATCCGGTCGTGCGCCAAGCCGTACTGTTCGGCGGCTTCCGCCGAAAGCAGCGCGCTCGCCACGATGGCGTCGAGAGTCACCTCGCGCGCCTCCTTCGGTTCGGCGAGCTTCGAATTTTCGTCCATCATCCGAGTCAGGAGGGACTGATCGAGCGATCCCCAATTGACGCCGATGCGCACTGGCTTCCTATGCTCGACGGCCGCCTCGATCATGGTGCGGAAATTGTCGTCGTGCTTTTTTCCGATATTCACGTTGCCCGGATTGATGCGGTACTTCGCGAGAGCCCGTGCGCACTCCGGATATTTCTTAAGCAGGATATGGCCGTTATAGTGAAAGTCGCCGATGATCGGGACGCTGACGCCGAACTTGTCGAGCGTGTCCACAATCTTCGGCACCGCCGCCGCGGCCTGCCCGGTGTTGACGGTGACGCGCACCAACTCCGATCCGGCGCGGGCCAGCGCCATGATCTGATTAACGGTGGAACCGGTATCCGCGGTGTCGGTGTTCGTCATCGATTGGACTACGATTGGATAGGCGCCTCCAACCCGCACGCCCGCCACGTCCACTACCGCCGCCTTCCGGCGCGCGATTACCGCCATGTCACCTCCGCGAACGTTGATTTTACCATTTGTAGTTCGATAGGATGGAATGCCATGAATAGGATGCGCGCTTTTTCCATGTGCGGTTTCACCGCTCTCGCCAGTCTTGCCTTTTTCGCCTCCCGCTCGGACGCTCAGCCCGAAACCACGCGGCCCATCGTTGAGGGCGTCTGGTTCCGTGAAGGCGATCTCAAGACTCACGGCCACTGCAACAACATCATTATCGAGATGAAAGACTACCTGATCGTGGTCGACGCAAACTTCCCAAGTGGCGCGCGTCTCGCCCTTGCCGACGCTAAGAAGGTGTCCTCGAAGCCGGTGAAGTACGTGTTCGACACGCACCATCACGGCGATCATGCCTATGGCAACGCGGTGTGGACGGAAGCCGGGGCGACGACGCTGGCCTACAAAGGCGTCGCGGATGAAATGAAGCGCTACGAGCCGGCGCGTTGGCAGGATACGGCGAAGACGCGGAAGGACGTGGGCGATCTCAAACGTGACACAGCAGAACCGCCGAAGCAGACGTTCGACGGGAAGAAATTCGTCTTGAAAGATGAAACCCGCACAGTGGAATTCCATTTCTTCGGATGGGCGCACACGCGCGGCGACGGTTTCGTGTATCTTCCGAAGGAGCAGGTTCTCTGCACCGGCGACGCGGTCGTCAACGGCCCTTATAACTATACGGCGGACGCCAACATCGGCAACTGGCCGAACGTGGTGAAGGCGGCGCAGAAGCTGAAGGTGAAGCATCTGTTGCCTGGCCACGGCGTTCCGGGGGGGCCGGAAGTGCTCGAAGGCGAGAAACAGTTCATGCTCGCCCTGCGCAAGACGGTCGCCGACGCCATCAAGAAGGGCAAGAAAATGGAGGATCTGGTCACGATGGACGGCAAGACGCCGAAGGCCACTTCAGTGAAGCTTCCGGACAGTGTAAAGAACTGGGTCGGCGACTTCCTCCCCGCGCAGGTGCGCGACGCCTACGAAGAGATCACGCAGAAGAAGCCCCACGGCGATATCGCGCATTAGAATAGACAAGCGGTGGCTTTTCCTGTCTGTTTCTTGAACTTGCGAGTTCGAGCGCTCACGACGCCCAGAGTGTCGCCCCACGGCCCTTGACTCTGCTCAAGGATGCCGATGCCGGAGCATTTGAGGTCGAAGATGATGTGCTGAATTTCGAGTACCTGAATGGGATCGATACCGGAAAACGGCTCGTCAAGAAGCAGGAAATTCGGAACGGTTGGGGTTGACCTCGATCTTCGCCGGCGCGGCGACCTCGTTGGTTGGGATGAGGCGCGACTGAACGGGTTCGATCATGATCCGCTTCAGTTCGGGCGCGGTCCCAGTTCCACGACTCGCCCGGGCGAATCTTTGGACTGCGCGGCGGCGGAAGCGGGATCGCTCCCCCTCGGAGAAGCCGGAGACGAAGCCGCGCCGGATATCGCCTGTTTCCCGCAGTTGACGCCAAACAGCAACAGGAGGAAACACGTGCAAAGCCTCAGCACTTGAGGGATACAGAGACAGTCCAAACGAACAAGCTGCTTTCCACGACGCATCGTCGATATTGTACCGTCCGTTCCCGGCTTCACTTAAAGCTGAAGCTTTCACCCAGATAAACGCGTTTCACCTCGGCGTCCCGGCCAAGCGCCTCGGGACTTCCCGCCCGGAAAATTTTCCCGCTGTTGAGGATATAGGCGCGGTCCGTCACGGCGAGCGTCTCGCGCACGTTGTGGTCGGTCACCAGAATGCCGATGCCGGAACGTTTCAGGTCGAAGATGATGCGCTGAATTTCGAGCACCTGAATGGGATCGATCCCTGAAAACGGCTCGTCGAGAAGCAGGAAATTCGGATTGATCACAAGCGAGCGCGCGATTTCGACTCTCCGCCGCTCGCCTCCCGAGAGCATGTAACCCTTGCTGAAACGGACCGTATCAAGTCCGAGCTTTTCGAGCAGGCTCTCCAGGCGATTCCGGCGTTCGCGGCCGCCGATGCCAAGCGTTTCGAGAATCGCGAGAAGGTTCTCCTCCACCGTCAGCTTGCGGAAGACGGACGGCTCCTGCGGCAGATAACTGATTCCGCGCCGCGCGCGCTGGTACATCGGCAGGGGCGTGATGTCCTCATTATCGAGCAGGATGCTGCCGGAGTCCGGCGGAATCAGACCGACGATCATGTAGAAAGACGTCGTTTTCCCCGCGCCGTTCGGTCCGAGCAGGCCGACGACTTCGCCCTCCTCGACATGGACCGAGACGTCGTCCACTACTTTGCGGCTGCGATATGTTTTGGAAATTTCCCGGGTCTCGAGTTTTCGCATTTCGTCCGGCGGCTATGGCGTCTGTTTCTTCCGGAGCAGTTTGCTGTCCGCGCGTCGTTCGGGAAGACCGTTAACAAGCAGCCTATCATCACCGGAAAACCAGGTCAATTCCGCTCCGCGCGTGCGCCCCCGCAGGCTGTCGGTCAGAGTGGGGTCTCCTCCGGTGAGAATCATCTTCTCCTCGTCCACATAGTACTCGGCGTGCTCCCCCGTGCCTTTGCGCGCACGGCCGGGTGCTTCCTGATCGATTACGACTCCAGTGTCAGCGAGCGCTTTTTCAACCCGCGAATCGGAGCCGGCTTCGGCGAGATACGCCCGAATGCTGGCGGCTTTCACCTGAAGGCCTGGCGAATTCAACACCGCGCCGCCGCTATAGTGCGCAAGCCGCGTCGCGTCCGCGTAGGTCATTTCCGAGGCGCGCACGATCGTGACGGTTTTGGTCTTGACCCCAGATTTACTCTCCTCAAGTTCGGTAACTACGCGGCGGTGGGCGGCAAGGCTGCGATTCTTCCTGTCTACTTCAACCTCGTCGGCCTTGATGCGGTTCGCTCCCTGCCACAGCACCGCGTTACCAATGTAATGAATGAGGGTATTTTTCTCCCGCGACGTCATCCGGTCGGCCGTCGCCTGGACCGGCTCATCGCCGTCCAACAAGCCACCCGGCTTGCCGCCATCGGTCTTTGCGAGCTTGCCGCCGGGCTTATCGGGCTCACGGCTGGATGTGACGCGTCCGCGCGCTTCGAAGTTTCCGGTCTTTTGATCGAGCAGGATCAGATCCGCGGCTGTCGATCCCGCGTCGTCCCACATTCGCGCGGCGCCTTCGAGCGTAATCCGGTTCGCCTGCGATTCGAGGACGCCACGCCCGGCCTTCGCCATTCGCCCGCCCTCCTTATATGTGAAATTCTCGCGCTGCTCCATGCGCTGAATCTGGCCTGCGGCGTCGAAACTCGCTTCCATATGCACGCTCGACGTCGAAGATTCCGCGGGCTGCGGACGGCCCGCCGGGGCGGGAGGCGGAAATGTCCGGGTGACCGCGTTGACGGTGCGGAAGGACTGGATCCGGTTGCCGGGTCCGTAAGCGATCCACATCTTGTCTCCGTCCAGTTCACGGCGCGGCTGGTCAGCCCGGCTCGGGATAAACTCGAGGCGCCCCTTCGACTCCGTTTCGACGGATTCGATCTCCTTCCCGGCTTGCCGCATCCTCAGCCAAACCGCCTCGCTCTTTAGGATTCTCGCCGGGGGCAGCGGCTGCGCGCCGAGCGGCTTTGACTCGATCACGCTTCCGCCCACGGCGTGGACGGTCTTGAGCGCGTTCGAGCCGTCGAACGCCAGATCAACGCGTTGCGAACCCACCGTCGTAATGGCCGAATCCGAACGCGAGATCAGATGCGCGTTCCGCTCGCCCCTGACGGATTCCACCTCACCCGAGCTTGAAAACTCCACAAGCAGGCTGTCGGCCGCATATTCGAGGGACCGCTTCGGCTCCCTGTCGGAGCCTTTCCCGTTCTTCGCTTCGACGCGGCGGACGGCCCCGTCCTCAAGAGTTGCAACCGTCTCGGCGCCTTCGATGATGGAAGTTTCCCGTGTGAGGCGCGCCCACGGAGTTAGAATCACGGTCGCGGCCGGCTCGCGGTAGAGCAGTTCACCAGCTTCGATCTTCATCGGCTTGGCGCCGGGCTTAGGGCTTTTCCAGTTAAGCGCGACCTGGCTCAACATGCGAAGTTCCCGGGTCGATGGATCGTAGGAGGCCCCGGTGGCCGTGCCGTGACCGTTCTTGAAAACGAAACTCGCGGCACGATCGGTCGAAGCACGGCCTGTGTTGCTGTCGAATGTGACACCCGACGATTTAATCGATACGAGTTGGCGCTGCGCAATGTCCGTGGCGGGGATTCCGAGCGTGATCTCGACGCCGCCATCCGAGTAAAGGAAGCCCTCCGCCTGCCGGAACTCGGCGTGAGCGCTGGTGACGAGATCGAACTCGCCGCCCTCCTTATGGAAGATGCGCAGGCGCACACCTTCGAGTTCGAAGCGCGACGCATCTTTGAGTTGCCGGAAGTTTTTGGCCCGGATGTCGACAATCGTGCGGCCGTCCCGCGACTTCGACCACTGCCAATCTTCCGCGGAACTGGTGAGTGAAGGGGAGAGGGAGTCCGGCGCGACCGGAGCGCTGGCGCGGATGACCTTTTTCTGGCTCAGGTAGGTGAAGGCCACGAAGCCCGCGATCGCGAGAATTGCCAAAAGGAGAAGCGAACGCGCACCGCGCATACTATAACCAGTGTATCAAGGCTGGTTCTCCCGATTCCGCGCGGGAGGGCCCGTATCCACGTCGGGTAGATGAGCATATTTGTATTCTGCAGGACGATTCGGAGCGATGGGAATCACGCCTAGTTGCGCTTAACTTCTTCCAGCCACCGCCGAGCTTGCGCTGCCAGTTCCGCTGCGAGCGTGGGCACGCGGGAGCGCAGACTTTCAATCTCGCCCGGATCTATTTCCAGATGCGACAGGAACACGGCGTCGTTGCCTTATTCTGGGCGCCACAAAAAACAGAACTTACGAATCCGTCACTTCCTTACAAATTTCCTGACGTCGCCAAGAAAATCCGCCCCGTATACGTTGCCCTCGGAATCGACAGTGACGCCTTCAGCAAAGCTCGAACCGGCAGGGTATGGGTACGGGCATGGATCCGGAATGAAATATTTGACGGCCCCGTCCTTGGCACTCCCGATTCGGATGCCTCGTTGAGCGCCCAAATTATAGTAGTAGCCGGTCTGTGGAAGTGCGAACTGCCCCGTATTGGTCCGGCCGTCCCTCGATTCTGAGTCGGCTACATAGATAACGTCGTTCTTGTCAATGTAGATGCCGCTGGGCCGGCCAAACTGGAACCACTGCGCGATAAACCCGCCGTTTTGATCGAAGATCTGTATCCGGTTGTTCTGCCGGTCCCCGACGAATAGCCTGCCTCGAGAGTCAAAGGCGAGAGTGTGGACCAGATCGAATTCACCTTCGCCCATACCTTTCTTCCCCCAGGTCTTGATGAATTTCCCGTCTTTGTTAAACTTCATGATTCGCGCGTTGCCGGTCGCCATGCCGCCGCCGCTGTGTCCATCGCCGACGAAAATGTCGCCGTTTGGAGCGATGGCGACGTCGGTCGGTGCATCGAACTCGTCCACCCCCGGTCCGGCAACGCCTTTCTTTCCGAGAGTCAACAAGACTTTCCCGTCCTGGTTCAGCTTGAAGACCTGATGCCCTCCGTTGTCGGCCAGCCACAGGTTTCCATCCTTGTCCACCGACATTTTGTGCGGGCTGACGAACATGCCTGCGCCGAAGGACTTCAGCAGCCTTCCGGTGGTATCAAACTGGAAGACAGGGTTGACGCCGGCGTTTGGGCCGGCACAGGTTGTGCCGCCGGATCCGGAGACACCGCAGCGGTCGACGGCCCAAAGTTTGCGGTCGGGAGCCAGCATGATACTCGCTGTCGATCCCCATCTCCTTCCCTCCGGCAACTGGCCCCAACTCGCGCCAGGGCGGTACGGATTGGGGAGGTCGTTGCGCGCGCCAAGCAAGGAAACCGGTGGCAGTCTTACCGGATATTGATCCGGCGAAAACCGTGGAGGCCCGCTGCCGGGTGATACCGCAGCCGGAACGCCACAGGTCCGCGCGAGGGGACCCGGAGATCCGTTTTCGGCGATGAGCCCAACCGCACTCAGTACCAGGAGACCGATTACACCCGCGGCCGGAGCAGCGGCGCAGGATCGTAGAAACATCCACCTCATTCGGCTTTCACAATTCATAGCAATCATCTCCGCGCCGGAGTTTCGTCCACATGCGCGAGCTTCCATCCACGTGTTCGAGCCAATTGTACATCCTCCTCGAGGGCGGGACCGGCGACCAGGAGGCTGTCCGAAGGCTGTTCCTATGCGCACTTCGGCTGGAGGCCCTTGCGGCGCTGCGCCCGCCCGGAAGGCTCGCCCCCCCGCCCCCGGATTTCACGCGAGATCGATCCGGCTTCTCGTCATAGCGAAGCGGAAATCGCTTCGACAATGATATCCGCTTCGCTTTCCGTCAGCGTCAGCGGCGGCGAGATCGTGAGGGTGTTGCACAGGCCGGGCGCGGTGTCATTGTTCCGGCCGACGATCACGCCGCGATCGCGAATCGCCCGCTGCATCGAAATCACCTGCGATTCGCGCATAGGCGTCCGCGTGCCCGCCTCCACCATCTCAATGCCGAGAAGGAGGCCCACACCGCGAATTTCACCAATCGACGGCGCGCGCAACTCGATCAGCCGGTTCTGCAAGTACGCGCCGACGCGCGCGGAGTTCTCCCATAGCCGCTCCTCCGTGAGGATGTCGAGGTTCGCGAGCCCGGCGGCGCAAGAACAGGGATGCCCGCCAAATGTGCTGACCTGGGTGAACTTCGCGCTGTCGTCCTCCGCGCTTGAGAAAGCCTGGAAGACGTGATCGGTGGCGACGGTGGCCGCCAGAGGAAGGTACGCCGACGTCAATCCCTTGGCGAAGGTGGCGATATCGGGCGTGACGCCGGAGTGCTCGAATCCGAATAGTTTTCCCGTCCGCCCGAAGCCCGTAATCACTTCGTCGAGGATCAGCAGCACACCGTAGCGATCGCAGATTTCGCGGACCCGGCGGATGTAGCCTTCGGGCGCGGGCAGCACGCCGCCGCCGCCGATAACGGGTTCCATGATGATCGCCGCTACGGTGTCGGGTCCTTCCATGCGGATCACCCGGTCGAACTCGTCCGCGCAGGCGAGCGTGCAACCGGGTTCGCGCGAGCAGAAATCGCAATGATAAGGATCGGGCGGCACGACGTGAAAAAAGCCGGGCACGAGCGGCTCGAAACCGCGCTTGCGGAACGCCTGGCCCGTGGCCGACATCGCGCCCATCGTAAACCCGTGATAGGCACGATAGCGCGAAATAATCTTGAACCGGTTCTCGCGCGGATGCAAGCGGCGGCTTGCCAGGCGCGCAATCTTGAGCGCCGTCTCCACGGCTTCCGATCCGCTGTTCAGAAAGAAGACGCGGCTCAGTTCAGGCGGCAGCAGCCCGGCAAGACGCGCCGCGAGACGCGCACCCGGGCCGTGGGATTGCGTCAAGGGGTAATAGGGCATTTGCGCCATCTGCGCCGCGACGGCGTCGACGATCCGCCGCCTGCCATAGCCAACGTTGACGCACCAGAGCCCAGCCATGCCGTCGAGGTAGCGGCGGCCTTCGGCGTCCCAAATCCAGCAGCCATCCGCGCCCGCGACTTCAAGCGGCGGCCGCCGGTCAAGGCCATGGTGTTGAAGGTTGCCGTGCCAAAGATGTTCCAGATCGAGTTCCCGGTTTGAAGACAGCACCGTTTGTTCCATGGGTAGATTATGGCTCAGAACTGGTTGTTGGTGCGCAGGGCTTTGGAAGTGCTGCCGCACGCAGCGCCGGACGACTCTCAATTGCAACGGCAACTGGCCAAAATCGAGGCCGAACTCGACCGCCGTGGACTCGCCGCCAAACTTGCCGCCTAAAACTCGACTCAAAGACGAACGTTTTTCCAGATCAAGACCCTAGAGCGCCTTTCCCGCCGCATGGCCGGACGCCCACGCCCATTGAAAATTGAATCCGCCGAGGTGCCCGGTCACGTCCACCACTTCTCCGATGAAGTGCAGTCCGCGCACCGCTCTCACCTCAAGAGTCTTCGCCGACAGGTCATCCGTGTCCACGCCGCCCGCCGTAACCTCCGCCTTTTCGTAGCCCTCGATGCCGCGCGGCAGAATCTCCCAGTTGTGGAGCGCTCCTGCCAGCCGCTCCAGTTCTCTATCGGAAGCCGTCGCCACCGGCCTCGATTGAACGTTGCGTTTGAACCATAAATCGGTGAGCCGCTTCGGCAGGTGCGCCGCGACGATAGTCTTCGTCTCCGTCCTCTCGCCTCTTCGCGCGATTTGCTCCGCCAGAATGTCCACCCTCGGCAGAAGGTCGATTCGCACGCTCGTCCCCGGCTCCCAGTAGGACGAGATCTGCAATATCGCGGGCCCGCTCAGCCCCCGATGCGTGAACAGCATCCGTTCGCGAAACTCGTGCCCGCTGGCGGCCGCGGCAACATCGGCCGCCACTCCGCTAATTTCCCCGTAACCTTCGACGAGGAGCGCCGTGCGCGCGTGCCCGCACCAAGTCCTTGCAACTGTTTGACGAGTGGAGCGGCTGAAAACATTAACCAGTGATGACGGGGGCGAAGGTGTGGAAGGGTTGCCAAAGTGTTAGCGCCGCGCACAACGGTTAAGCCGGCGGATCTGAGACCTTGCCGATTCCAGCACGCGTCGCGCGGCGAACGAACGACCGGTCGAAGGAAACAAAGACGGCACCGGCTGGCCTACTGCTGAGGTGCATAGCATCGGCAAGTTCAATTCCCTGAACCATAAGGGCAAGAGCGTTTGCGGCCGACGGTTCATCTTCGGTGTAGACATTCGTGAGGCCGAGCAATCTGGCAAGTGCGTCGTGAACCGTGTTTTCGTCATATCCGTATAGGCTGCGGAGGACCCAACCCGTCTCAAGCAATACGGTTTTCGCGATCCAGATGGGCCCGGATGCGAACAGCGATCTCGCGGCGGCTGCCTCCTTTGGGTCGTCCCCGGTGAGCAGACGGACCACGACGTTAGTATCGACCGCTGTCATGACGCCGCATCACCTCGCGCCGGACGGCGGCGCGCATCTGCTCGGACGTCTTCGACTTGCGACTGGATCGCAGACAGCCTGCGACTTGATCCAGATCCGTTTCCGGGAACAGGGCCTTGGGACGCAGCAGAACTCCATCGCCGGTTTCTTCGACGGTGAATTCGACGCCCGGCAACCAGCCTCGGGATAAACGTATGCTCCTGGGGAGGATGATCTGACCCTTGGTAGAGAGTCGTGTAGTTTCCAATTGGTAAGACTCCAGTAAGATTATTACACAAGTGCGCCTTCGGCGATTGACGTGGTAGCGGCCGAATTGAAACCCAAGCCGCGCCGCCTTCCACATCGGACATTCGCACGACGCCGCCCGTCGTGAAACCGGAAGGCGCGGCCTGCCTTGAATGCCATGACATCCCAAAGCTGGTTGCGAAGGAGCGCCGCGCCTTTTGGCATTCCGAGAGAGCGCACCGGATCGCGGTCACGCGGGGCGTGAACTGCACGGGATGTCACGCCGAGATGGCGCCGTCCCGCGCCGCGTTATCTTTTCGGGCTCCCGGACCCGAAACCACGCTACATCGGCCACCCTTGCCGGGACAAATGCGCTAAATTATTCGGGTCTTCGTGGAATCGTGTGGGCAAGAATGCCCGTTTTCTCCCCCGTATGATCCCCCCAAGTCTCCCCCTGTAATATCCCCGTAACAAGGCCTGCCGACCGCGAACTAGAGCGACTCTCCCGCCGCGTTGCCCGACGCCCATGCCCACTGAAAATTAAATCCGCCGAGGTGCCCGGTCACATCCAGTACCTCTCCGATGAAGTGCAGTCCCCGCACCGCTCTCGCCTCGAAAGTCCTGGCCGACAGGTCATCCGTGTCCACGCCGCCCGCCGTAACCTCCGCCTTTTCGTAGCCCTCGATGCCGCGCGGCAGAACCTCCCAGCCATGGAGCGCTCCCGCCAGCCGCTCCAGTTCTCTATCGGAAGCCTTCGCCACCGGCCTCGATTGAACGTTGCGTTCGAACCATAAATCGGTGAGCCGCTTCGGCAGATGCGCCGCGACGATAGTCTTCGTCTCCGTCCTCTCGCCTCTTCGCGCGATTAGCTCCGCCAGAATGTCCACCCTCGGCAGAAGGTCGATTCGCACGCTCGTCCCCGGCTCCCAGTAGGACGAGATCTGCAATATCGCAGGCCCGCTCAGCCCCCGATGCGTGAACAGCATCCGCTCGCGAAACTCCTGCCCGCCGGCTGCCGCCGCGACATCGGCGGAAACTCCGCTAATTTCCGCGCAACCCTCGACGAGGAGCGGCGTGAGCGCGGGCCGGCAAGCCCGCACCTTCACTCCAAACTGCTTCGCAATGCGGTATCCGAAGTCCGTCGCGCCCATCTTCGGTATCGAGAGGCCGCCTGTCGCAATCACCACCGCCGGAGCGCGGAACTCACCCCTGTTCGTCTCCACGACAAACTCCGCGGGCCGCCTCACTTCGACCACCCGGCATCCGGTGACGATTCGCACACCCGCGTCATCGCACTCGCTCCGAAGCATTCGAACGATGTCGTGCGCCGATTGGTCGCAGAACAGTTGTCCGAGCGTCTTCTCGTGGTATGGAATGCCATGCTTTTCGACCATCGCAATAAAATCCGCCGGCGTATAGCGCGCGAGCGCGGACTTGGCGAAGTGCGGATTCGCCGACAGAAAATTCCGCGGCGAGCAGTGTAGGTTCGTGAAGTTACATCGCCCCCCGCCGGAGATCAGGATTTTCTTCCCAATATCCGCAGCGTGTTCGACTACCGCAACTCGCCGTCCGCGCCGGCCCGCCGCGATCGCGCACATCAGGCCGGCCGCGCCGCCGCCGATTACCACCGCGTCGAACGATTTGATCGAGTCGAACGCGACTGTCACCGCGAGTGCCGGTAAATCAGATCGAGCAATTCGTCATACATCGATTCCGCCTCGGCCGGCGCGCCGCTCGATATCGCCTTCGCCGCGCAATGTCTTAGGTGGTTACGCATGAGCGCCCGCCCCACCGCGCGCAGAGCTTCATGGACGCTTGAAATCTGCACGAGGATGTCGGCGCAATACCGGTCCTCCTCTACCATCTTCTGCAGCCCGCGGACCTGGCCTTCGATGCGGCGGAGCCGCTTCAGGTTCGAACTCCGGATCTCCGGGTCGACCGCGGCCGCCTTCCGCTCGTCCTGACGGGCTTCGCAGCCGCACGCCGCGGCGTCCAGCTTGTTGGTCTTCACTGTCGTCCTCCATCCAGTTCAAGCCGGAACCGCCGCAGCCTGAGGCTGTTTGAAACCACACTCACCGAACTCAACGCCATCGCCAAACTCGCGAGTACTGGGCTAAGGGACACGCCAAACGCGGGATAGAGCGCGCCCGCCGCGATTGGAATCCCAGCGACGTTATAGAGAAAAGCCCAGAACAGGTTCTGTTTCATGATCCGCATCGCCGCCCTGGCGAGCGCGATCGCCGCGGCCACATCACGGGGATCGCCTCGCAGGAGAGTTACGTCCGCGGCTTCGATGGCGATTTCGGAACCTGAGGCCATCGCGATCCCCACATCCGCCTGAGCTAGCGCCGGCGCGTCGTTGACGCCGTCTCCCACCATCGCGACCACCCGGCCGCCGGCCTGTGCGCGTTTCACTTCGGCTACCTTTCCTTCAGGCAGAACGCCAGCCACAACTTTCGTGATGCCCAGTGTTCTGGCAACGTTGCGGGCGGCAGCCTCGCGATCGCCCGTCAGCATCCAAACGTCCACGCCCATCCCGCTCAAGGCGCGGACGGCGGAGGCGGAAACGGGTTTGACCGGATCGGCCACGGCGAAAAGAGCGGCAACCTTTCCGTCCGCCCCGGCGAACATCAACGTCTTCCCTTCCTCTTCGAGCCGCGCCGCGTCCGCATCGAGCGTTTCGCAGGCGATGCCGGCATCCCGCAAATAGCTCTCCCGGCCCACGATCACTTCCGTGCCAGCCACGGTTCCCGACGCGCCAAGCCCGGGTGATGTCTGAAATCCACTGACCTCCGAGGAGGCGAGGCCACGGTCCTTCGCATACTCCACGATCGCCTCCGCGAGCGGATGCTCCGAAAGCGCTTCTAATGATGCGACGCGGGCAATCTGCTCTTCGCTTCCAATCGCGTCGGTAACGCGCGGCCGCCCTTCCGTTAGAGTTCCGGTCTTGTCGAATAGAACAATATTCAGTCTTGCCAGCCGCTCGATGGTATCGCCTCCTTTGATAAGAATGCCTCCCGCGGCGCCCGCGCCCGCGGCCACCATCACAGCCGTGGGCACGGCGAGCCCCATCGCACAAGGACACGCGATCACCAGCACCGCGATCGCGGCGGCGAAGGCACGCGCCACCGGTTCCTCCGGTGCAGCCAAACGCCACACAATCCAGGTGACCGCCGACACGGCCAGCACGACAGGTACAAACACGGCGCTGACACGGTCCGCCAGCCGCTCGATGGAAGCCTTCGACCCTTGCGCCTGCTGCATCAGCCTGACGATGCGGGCAAGTACGCCGTCGCTTCCGAGCGCCGTTGCTCGAAACCGGAATGAACCCGTACGATTTAGTGTGCCTCCGAAAACGCCATCGCCCGCGTGCTTCTCCACGGGCATCGGCTCGCCCGTGAGCATCGATTCGTCCACGGCGCTCGATCCCGCCGTTAATATCCCATCGACCGGAATCCTCTCTCCCGGCCGAACCACCAGAATGCTGCCACGCCGCACACGCTCAAGCGGAATCTCATGTTCAATCAGGTTGTCAATCACCTTCGCCGTACGCGGTTGCAGCGAGACCAGTTTTCGAAGTGCGGCCGTGGTTTGCTTCCGCGCCCGGCTTTCCAGAGCGCTTCCGGTCAGCACCAGCGCCAGTATGACCGCTACCGCTTCGTAGTAAACATCCGGCCGCACACCTCTTGCTTCGAACCATGAGGGCACGAGCGTCGCGGCGGCGGAGAACAGGAATGCGGCTCCGGTCCCGGTGGCAATGAGAGTATTCATATCCGCCCTTCGCCGCCGCAGTGCGGCCCACGCGCGAACATAGAAGTGACGCCCAGGCCACACCATGAGCACCAGGGTTGTCGCCAGTAGCGCTCCACGCAGCAGGTTCGCATCCAGACGATACAGCCACGGGAAGAGCGCCGAGACCAGCGGGTCCACCGTTCGCATCGCCCAGTTCAGAAATGGGTCGGCCGGGTGGCTGCCGGCGTGACCAGCCCCGTTCGCGCTCCCGTTCATCAGGGGCATCGAAAGCCACATCGCAACCGCGGCTGCCGCAAGAGTGACCGACGCTTTCGTTCGGAGGCTTCGATACTCGGCCGCTTCGGATCTCTCCCGCGATTCCTGCCGCTCGAATTCGGTCCGTGCCGCCGACGGCAGGTCCGCGGTGTAGCCCGCTTCCCGAATCGCCTCCACCAGCGCCGCCGGGGAGGTGATCGCCGGATCGTACGCCACCGCCGCTTGCCGCGCTGCCAGACTCACAGCGGCCGTGCCGACTCCGGGCAGCCGTAGCAGCGCGTCCCCAACGTGCGATTGGCATGAGGCGCAATGCATCCCTTCAATCGGAATCACGATCTCTGTCTGTCTGGTCATCATACCCCCTACCCCTATATTTTAGATACCCCTGCCCCCTATGTCAAGCGGATCGAGCTGCTATAATCGCTGATGCTTGCACTGGGGCGCCCTACCTTTCATTCTCATGCTGTTTATTGCCGGCTGCGCGCGGAGTCCCGGATCCTACCCGCCGCCCGCGCAGAGTCCGCCGCCGCCACCTCTTGAAGGCAGCGCGTTACTCAGCTTCATCGAGATGAACGCCGCCGACGCACCCGCATACATCGTCCGAGACATAGGCCCAGCCGTCGAGGGCGGACTTTGGCGTTGGGCGAGGCAAAGACCCGCGATCCGGGCCGCAGTCCCCGCTACGGACCGCTTCCGGTTTGTCATGGACTTCGTCATTCCCGATGCAACGGCGAAAGGCGGTCCGGTCACGATAGCGTTCGCCGTGAATGGACACATCCTCGATACGGTCAGGTACACGACACCGGGAAGGAAGAATTTCGAAACGGCGGCCCCTCCCGCTCTGCTGCGGGCGGGAGAAATCGCCATCCTGACGGCCGTGCCGGACAAGACCGTCCGGTCCTCGGACGGTGAGGAGTTGAGCCTTCTCATGATCAGCGCGGGGTTCAAGCCCTGATGCGCGCCGCCTTCTACCTTCTGTTTGGCGCCGCATTCACCATCGCGGTATGCTCCGGGCTCGGGCGCGCGTTACTGCGCGGATTGTCTATTCGCCTCCATCGCGAAGAGCATGCGCTCATCGGGTTTGTATTGGGCGCGCCATTGCTGAGCAGCATCGTTTTCCTGCTCACTGCCGCCGGCTTCGCCCGAAAAAGCGTCTTCCTTTGGACGGGAGTGGTGATTCTCATCGCCGCCTCGCGCGTCAAACGGGGGCCACCCATCACTCGGCCCGCACTTCCGAATCCTCTGAATCCGCGATGGAAGAAACTCTTCGTGGCTGTGTTTGGTGTCTACTTTGTACTCTATTTCTTCAACGCGATGGCGCCGGAGCACAGCCCCGATGGCGCAACGTATCACCTCGGTCTCATCGCGCGGTACCTTCGCGAGCACCGGCTCGTCCCCATTACCGACAACATGTACGCCGCCATCTCGCAGGGCGTCGACATGCTGTACTTGTTTGCATTCTCGCTCGGCAAGCACTCGGCGGCATCGATGGTCCACTTCTCGTTTCTCGTTACGCTTCCGCTCCTGATGATCTGCCATGCCCGGCGTGTGGGAATTCCCGCGGCTGGCGTCTGCGGCGCTCTGTTTTTCTACATCGCGCCGGTGACCGGAATCGCCGGCACGAGCGCTTACAACGATGTCGCGGTCGCAGCCGTCGCCTTCACGCTATTCTATCTCCTCCAAATCTGGGACTCGGAACGCGCTTCCGCGTTACTCGTTCCCATCGGCTTGCTCGCGGGCTTCGGTTACGCCGCTAAGTACACGGCCTTTCTGTGCGTACCCTTCGCGCTGGGCTTCATTGTTTGGAAGACGCGCCCTCGAACCTTCGCCTCCATCGTCAAGCCGGCCGCCGTGGTTTCGGCGTGCGCGCTTCTCGTCATGACGCCCTGGCTGGTAAGGAACGCGCTCTGGTTTCAGAATCCGTTCACGCCATTCCTGAATAACCTGTTCCCGAACCCGTACTTTCACATATCGTTCGAAAAGGAATACGGTGAGTTCATGCGCAGTCACTCTCTGAACAGTTGGCGCGAATTCCCCCTTGAAGCCACGCTCGGGGCAAGACTCGGCGGCGTAATCGGACCTCTGTTCCTGCTGGCTCCTCTCGCGCTCCTCGCGTTGCGCTGGAAAGACGGCCGGAGGTTTCTCGCGGCGGCCGCCGTCTTCGCCATCCCGTATGCTCTAAACACCGACGTACGCTTTCTCCTTCCGGCGCTGCCGTTTCTCTCGCTGGCAATGGCGATGACGCTCACGGCATCGGGCGCGGCCGCCGCAGTTCTCGTGCTCGCTCATGCGCTGGCGTCATGGCCCGCGGTTCAGGCCGTCCTTGGGCATCCGCATTGCTGGCGGCTCCACAACATCCCTTGGCGCGCGGCGCTCCGCATCCAGTCCGAGGACGCGTACCTGACTTACGCGATGGAGGAGTACGGTATCGCCCGGATGATTGAGAGGTCGGTCCCGCCGGGCGAGCGGGTTTTTGCCTTCACTACGCCGGCCGAGGCTTACACGGCGCGGGAGATACTGGTCGATTACCGTTCCGCGCCGAACGAGTTGCTTCGCGACATTCTTTGGTCCGCTATTTTTCCCAACAGGGCGCCCGCGTGGCGCCTACGCTTCGCGTTTCCCGCGGCTTCCCTGAAAGGGCTCCGGGCCGTACAGGCCGCGAGCGGCACAAGTGACCAATGGAGCCTGAGCGAGTTCCGCATTTTCCATGCCGGCCGCGAACTCCCACGGGCGGCTGCGTGGCGGCTGCGGGCAGAGCCTTTTCCCTGGGACGTTCAACTCGCGTTCGACAATAGTCCCGTTACACGGTGGCGGTCCTGGCAGACCGCCGGCCCGGGCATGTTCGTCGAAGTGGATTTCGCTGGAATGGAGACCGTGGATAGCGTTGTACTCGAATGCGCGCACGATCAATACAACCTGAAGCTGAGACTAGAGGGCCGGGACGGCACGGGCGTCTGGCGCACGCTTTCGAGCGCGCCTGCAATGACGGATGCTGTCATTACCGGAAGCCTTCGCCGAGCCGCCGCGCGAGAGCTCAAAGCCAGGGGCGTTGGGTACATTCTGGTAAACGACGAAAACTTGGGCGCCGGCGATTTCAAGAATGCCGCGGCTTGGGATATGTTGGCTATTGGCGAATACGGACCGACGCGCCTTTACAAGATTCGATGATGAGACTCTACCTCGGCGTTGATGGCGGCCAATCGAGCACCACCGCGCTCGTCGGCGACGATGCCGGGCGAGTTCTCGGAACCGGGAGCGCAGGTCCGTGCAATCATGTAGGAGCGTCGGAAGGCCGCGAGAAACTAATGCGCGCGATTCAGGAATGTGTGTCGCGGGCGTTCGAACACGCCGGCCTGCAACAGACTGCGCGCCCGCGCTTTGAGGCCGCATGCTTCGGCATGAGCGGCGGCCCGGCGGACAAGCGTTTGATTCTCGCTGAAATTCTCGAAACGCCACTTCTCACGGTCACAACCGATGCCGCGATAGCGCTGTCGGGCGCCATTGCAGGAAAGCCAGGCGTTATCACGATCGCGGGAACCGGGTCCATAGCTTTCGGCCGGAACGCCGATGGACGGACGGCCCGCGCCGGCGGCTGGGGCTACGTGTTTGGCGACGAAGGCGGCGCATTCGACATCGCGCGTCAGGCTCTTCGCGCCGCACTTCGCCACGAGGAAGGTTGGGGGCCGCAAACCGCGCTTCATCCGATGCTGCTCGCGGCAACCGGAGCCGCCGATGCCAACGACTTGCTCCACCGCTTCTACACTTCTGAATATCCGCGCCCCAGGATCGCTGCGTTTTCGAGGCTGGTGGATGAGGCGGCGTTGAACGGCGACCGGGCCGCGTCCGGCATCCTCCAAGCCGCCGCGCAACAACTCGCCACGCTTAGCGCCTCCGTCCGCATGCAGCTTTGGCGCACGGGAGAGGACGTTCAAATCGCTTATATCGGCGGTGTGTTTCGCAGCAGTACCGTGCGAGAGCGGTTTCGCGCGCTGACGGAACTCGAAGAAGGCAACCGCTGCGGCCCGCCGGTTTTCGGACCCGCCGCCGGAGCGCTGCTTCAGGCCTACCAGGCTGCCGGCCTCAATCCCATCTTACAAAACGTTCCGGAGTTCAAAGAATGAGACCTCTTACGCTTTTCCTCGCGGCGTCGCTGTTGCCGGCCGCCGAACCCGATTGGCCGCGAATCGAGAAGTCGGCACTCGACTTCTTCCAGAGCTACATTCGCATCCCATCGATCAATCCGCCCGCAAACACGGTGGAAGCCGCGAATCTTGTCAAGAGCGTGCTGGAAGCGAGCGGTATTTCCGTTCGCCTGCTCACCAGCGGTCCGAACGGCCAGACCAATTTGCTGGCGCGGCTCCCTGGGCGCAACCGCTCGAAGAAGCCACTCTTGCTGTTGAACCATCTGGACGTCGTTCCCGTCGACCGCAGCGCCTGGAAAATGGATCCTTTCGCCGCCGTGATTCGGGACGGCCTGATTTGGGGCCGCGGCACCATGGACATGAAGGGCATCGGCACCCAGCACATCATGGCGCTGATCGCGCTGAAACAGGCCGGCATCGTTCCGGCGCGCGACATTGTGATGCTATCCACGGCCGACGAGGAGACCGACGGTATCCTCGGAATCCGCTGGATGATCAAAAACCACTTCAATGAAATTGACGCAGAGTATGTTCTCGACGAGGGAGGTTTCGGTACGCGCGAGATCCTCGCCAAGGACAAGCTGGTCTTCGGAGTTGCGGTGGGCGAGAAGTTGAGTGTGTGGTTGCGCGTGCGGGCGAAGGGGACGGCGGCCCACGGGTCACAACCCATCCCGGACAACGCCAACGTCACGCTGATCACGGCACTGCAGAAAGCGATCGCGCTGCCCAGCGCGAAGCAGCCCCATCCGGTGGTCGCGGAGATGATTCGCAACATCGGAGCGCCGCTCGCGCAAAACAAGTACACGGCGGCGATTCAGGTGAACACCGCGTCGCTCACTTCGCTCTCGGCTGGCGTGGGTTCCCCTCCCAAGATCAATGTCATTCCCTCCGCGAGTGAGGCGACAGTCGATTGCCGTCTCCTGCCAGGAGTCAACCCCGAAGAATTCATCTCTGAAATGAAAGCTCGCATTAACGACCCTCGAATCTCGATCGAACTCGTAACTATTCCGGACGATCCTGGCGCAAGCAACAGCCGCACGCCGCTGTTCGACGCGATTCGTAAGGCCATCCTGAAGCATCATCCAGGCGCCGTCGTGACCCCGATGCTGGTGCCGCACGGCACCGATTCGGTAAAGCTGCGGATGAAGGGACTCACCGCTTACGGCCTCACGCCCATGGTGCTCGATCTCTCGACCGCCGGCTCCATGCACAGCGACCAGGAGCGTATTCCGGTTTCGGAATTCCTTAAGGGCGTCCGCATCTTTTTCGACGTCTTGAGCAGCGAATTCTGAGCGCCGCCTGCTAACCTGAGATCATGGCAAAGTTGTCGATCAGGGATCTCGATCTTCACGGAAAACGTGTCTTCGTGCGCGTCGATTTCAATGTTCCGCTCTCGAGTGGCGGGCAGGAAATCACAAGCGACAAGCGTATCAGAGCGTCGATTCCCACTATCCAGTACGCTCTCGACCGCGGCGCGGGGCTCATTCTTGCTTCACATCTCAGCCGGCCCAAGGGGAAGCCGAACTCGGAGATGAGTCTGTTGCCAATCGCGAAGCGCCTCGAAGAGCTGCTCGCACGGCCGGTAAAGATCGCGGCCGATTGCGTTGGACCCGAAGTTGAATCCATGAAGCCGGCGCCGGGCGAAGTGCTGCTCCTTGAAAATCTGCGGTTCCACGCCGAGGAAGAGCAAAACGCCGATCCGTTCTCGCGGCAACTTGCCTCTCTATGCGATCTATACGTCAACGACGCATTCGGTTCCGCGCATCGCGCCCATGCCTCTACTTCCGGCATGGTGAAGTATGTGCCGAAAGCCGCCGCCGGCCTCTTGATGGAGCAGGAACTCAAGTACCTCACGCTCGCAACGAAGAATCCCCCTCGTCCATGCATCGCGATTCTGGGCGGTGCGAAAGTGTCCGATAAGATCGAAGTCATCGCGAATCTCATGAAGATCGTCGATCGCGTGTTGATTGGAGGCGCGATGGCCTACACGTTCCTCAAAGCGCAAGGTCAATCGATTGGCAGGTCGCTGGTGGAAGACGACAAGCTCGACCTCGCCCGGGAATTGATGGCGGCGTCGGGCGGCAAGCTTGTGCTGCCCGTCGATCACGTCGCAGCCTCGGAGATTCAGGCGGGAGCCGAATTCAAGATCGTCGATGTGGTGCCAGACGGCATGATGGGGCTCGACATCGGGCCGCGAACCGTCGCGAGCTACGCCGGAATTATTGCGGCTTCGAAGATGATCGTATGGAACGGCCCGATGGGAGTCTTCGAGAAACCTCCGTTCGATCGCGGTACGGTCGCGATAGCGAAGGCCGTTGCCGAATCGGGAGCGATATCGGTGGTAGGTGGGGGAGATTCGGAAAAGGCCGTCAAATCAGCCGGTGTCGCGGACCGGATCTCGCATATTTCAACGGGCGGGGGCGCGTCGCTCGAGTTCCTCTCAGGCATGGAATTGCCAGGCGTAACGGCGCTGACCGAGGCCCGAACTACTGAATGATCACCAACTCCCGTTGAATTTCGCCGGTCACTCGCGCTTCGCCTTCACCCACGAATATGTTCACTTCCGACCGCACGCCGAAGTCTTGCAAATAGATCCCCGGCTCGATCGAGAAGCCACTGCCCGGAATAATCCGCCGCTCATCATGCGTCTCAAGATTGTCCATGTTCGCGCCGTTCCCGTGGACATCCTCGCCGATCGAGTGACCGGTCCGGTGCACGAAATGCTCACCGAACCCCTGGCTGCGAATGTAATCCCGTGCGGCGTCGTCAACTTCAAAGCCGCGTAGCGCTTTGCCGGAGCTCACTGCGGTCATCACACACTCGATCGCCCGGTCTCTCGCCTCTCGCACGATGCCGAACACGTTACGCATTTCGTCGTTCGGCGTCGTTCCGCAATATCCGGTCCATGTAATGTCGTAGTATACGGCGCCTGGCTTGTCGAGCTTTGCCCACATGTCGAGCAGGACGAAATCGGCGGCCCGGATGGCGCTCGACGAGCCTTCCACCGGTTCATAGTGCGGATTTGCCGCATTCGCATTCACGCCCACAATAGGTCCGTGATCGGTCAGCATTCCGCTCTCGGCGAAGCGCCTCAGAATGTATTGCTTCACTTCGATTTCCTGGACGGGCGCCCCGTTGCGAATGCGCTCACCGATCATTTCGAACGCTTCACGGCGCACGCGGTCCACGCGCCGCCCGGCTTCCAGGTGTGTCTCAAGGCCCTCCGGAGTCCATCGAGCCTCGAAATGCTGGACCAGCTCCGCCGAACTCGCCACTTCGCATCCCAGACTGCGGATCAACTCCACCGTTCCCGCGTCCACCATGGCGACGTACGGTATCGCACACATCGGTGAGTACTGCATCGCAACGCGCTTTGCTCCGCCTAACAGCATTGCGATTCCTTCTTGCTGCTCCGGCCAGCTTGAATACAACGTCTTCTTTCCAGGGAGCGCGTTCAACATCCCGCTTTCGATCCGATGAACCAATCCCCGAGGCTCGCCGTTCGCTGGAATCAGATAATACCAACGGCGCGTGGACAGCCGCGGCACCTGAAAGCCCAGCACGCGATATGCAAGTGGGTCGCGTTCATGATGGTCGAAGAAGAGCCAGCCATCGAGTCCCTGGCGGCGCAGTTCCTGTTGAATCCCGGCAACATTCATTTGTTTAGTTTCTCCTCCGCCGCGGCCTGCGTGATACCGTCGATCTCAATCACTTTCAGGCGTTTCGTCAGGCCCGTCCGGATTCGGACAGCAGCCTGGGGCACGCCGAACAACTCCCCAAGATAGGCGGTGCAAGCCTCGTTGGCCCTGCCTCCCTCAGCCGGCGCGGAGACGTTGATCTTAAAGGCGTCGCCAAGCTTCCCCCCGCAGCCCGCGCGCTTGGCACGGGGATGTACCTTGATGGAGATCCGCGCGCTCATGTCCGCTTCACTTCCAACGTCGCGCGCAGGTCGGCAACGCCCGCACGCCCGCCTGGGCCCACCACTTCGAACGCCACGACGTCGTCCAGCCAGTCGTGGCTCGATCCGTCCGCGTGTTGCGTCGCCACCGTCAGCGTGTACTCCCGCGGAACCAGCCAGCAGCCAAACCTAAAGTTGATGACCGCATCTTCGCCCGCCGCGAAGCTGCCCAATTGCTGATTCTCGATCCGTGTGTTTGTTCCGTAGACGTCCAGTCCTGTTCGTGTGCGAATCAGAATGCCTACCATCGGATCCGTCACGTCCCGGTGAAATCGGCACCGGACACTGACCGTAACTTCTTCGCCGGACGCAATCGAACTTGCGAGCTTTCCCCGCGCCCCCAGCAG